>NZ_JCAFUK010000008.1:0-211666 GCF_059371235.1 Stenotrophomonas sp. YJH_SMC_29
GGCGGTTCAGGGAGAATCCGGCGTGGGGACCCAAGCTACTTCTCGGTCGCAAGACCTGGATCCACACGGTCGCCCACGCCGGGCTCTCGGCACCCAAGGTGCCAGATCGGCAAGAGATAAGATCCACGCCATGCGTGGATGACTATCTGGAGCGGATGGGAGCTGGCTAGCGGCTCACTGATCCACCTTTCCAGTTTTCTTCCTGCTCTTGATGAAATCAATGAACCCCTTCTTATGGCCTTCAAAGGCGCGTCTGCCGTACTTACGGTGCTGCGGTTCGAACAGCGCGTAGGCCGCATCAAGGTTTCCGGATTCGAACTCAATCGTTGCGAGGAGCTCGTCCATGTACTCGCTTGAGGCTTCTCCTTGTCCATAAATGTCTCTGGCGACCATCGCCCACGCTCTGGCCTTCTCAAGCTGAGCGGTATCGCGATAGAAGACAGCTATTCCATACGATGCACTTTGGGCGTGGTCATAGGATGACTTGGGCTCTGGAATCATGCCCCAGCTTTCAACGAAGCGATGCTCTGCCTCCGCAATGTCACCGGCCAGCCAAGCGGTTCTCCCGCGTTTGGCGGTTGCAAGGATGCGCTCTTCCAGTTCGGCATCGAGACTCAGGGCCATGCAAATGTTTCCGCTCAGTTTGTCTATTGGATTGACACCGGGCTGAGTCTAGTCGTATAGCAGATGGTGACGCGTCGGTAGTGCGCCGCTTTCACCAGTTCATGCCAAATACGACAAAAAAAGGGGGCCTTTCGGCCCCCTCAGGTAATGTTCCGACGGCGTAGGCCGATCAGAAGAACGCGCGGATGCCGAATGCGACACCACGGCCCGGCAGCGGCGAGTAGTCGCGCAGCAGCGAGGTATGCGGACGCACTTCGCGGTTGGTCAGGTTGCTGCCATCCAGGAACACCTCGTAGCTGTTGCTGGCGTTGCGATCCCAGCGGTAGGCCAGGTGTGCATCGACCAGGGTGTAGCCGTCGCTCGGGGCTTCGTTCTGGGCGACATCCTTCTGGCGGCTGTAGCGGACTGCACCGACCGAGGCACGCCAGCCATCCTTCGACCAGCGCAGGTCGGCGCCGACGCGGGCCGGGGCGATGCGCGGCAGGTAGCCGGTGTTGGCCAGCTCCACCGTGTAGTTGTGGTTGTGGTCGCCGTGCGGCACGGCGATGTCCAGGTTGCGGCTGCCGCTGCCATCCAGCTTGGCCTTCACGTAGTCGCCGAACAGGCGCAGGTCCCAGTCACCGGCGCCGCCCTCGAACAGGTGCACCAGCGCTTCGGCCTCGGCGCCGCGGAACACCGCGTCCTGCTGGGTCCAGGCGCGCACCGGCAGCCCTTCGGTAACGCCGGTGTCGGCCAGGTAGATGAAGTCCTTGAACTTCGTCTGGTAGACCGACGCGGAGAAGTCCAGGCGTTCGCTGTGGGTGTGAATGCCCAGTTCCACGCGCTGGCCGCGCTCGGTCTTCAGGTTGGCATCGCCGATTTCCAGCGAGCGGGTGGCGATGTGCGCGCCGGCGGCATACAGCTCTTCGTTGGTCGGTGCACGCTCGGAGCTGTCCACGCCGATGCGCAGGTCAACCGCATCGTTGAGCTTCCAGATGCCAGCGGCAGACAGGTTGGTGGCGCCGAACGTGCGGCGGCGGTAGTCACCGCTCGGGTCCAGCTTGACCTGATCGTGGCGGCCGCCCAGTTCCAGCTTGAACGGACCGAACTGCTTTTCCTGCAGCACGAACAGGCCGATGTTCTTCGTGCCGGTATCCGGTACGAACGCCTCTTCGCCCTTGGCGCCGAAGTCACTGTTGCCGAACTGCAGGCCGAAGGCGCCGTCCCAGCCGCCGATCTGCTGCTGCACGGCTTCCAGGCGTGCCTCGATGCCGCGGTTGGTGAAGCGGGTCGACGGCGTGCCGGCCTCCAGCTCCACGTGCTCGTAGTCGGTGTAGGCCACGCGCGCGTTGATGTTCTTCAGGAACGAGACCGGGTCGTAGATGCCGGCCTTGGTCTCGAAGCGGTTCTGCACCATGTCGATGCGCACGTCGTGCTCGTCACCGCCTTCCTCTTCATCGCCATGATCGTGGCCGTGGTCATGGTCGTGGTCATCGCCGTCGGCATGCACGTGCGCGCCATTGGGAATGCCGTAGTTGGTGCGGTAGGTGCTGGCCGATACGCCGAAATAGCCGCCGTCGCCCAGCCAGGTCGCACCGACGCCACCGGCGCGGGTACGGATGGAGCTGTTGTCGAGGCGGCCGCGACGCGGTTCTTCGCCTTCGGCCGCTTCATGGTCGTGGTCGTGGTCATGGTGGTCTTCCAGGCTGTCGATCACTGCGTAGCCGGGAATACGGTAGTCATCGCCGTTGCGGACCAGGCCATCCACGTGCAGCACGACGTTGCCGCTGACGCCATCGAGGCGGAACATGCCACTGCGCTCGTTGTTCACCGAGTTACCGCGCAGTTCGGCGCGGCCGCTCAGCGGGCGCTCCGGCAGTTCGCGCGCGATGCGGCCATCGACCACGTTGACCGCGCCGCCGATCGCACCGCTGCCGAACAGCAGGGTGGCCGGGCCTTTCAGGACCTCGATCTGGTCGGCCAGGAACGGCTCGATGCTGGTGGCATGGTCGGCGCTGACGGTGGAGGCATCCATGTTGCCCATGCCATTGGAGAGCACCGCCACGCGTGGGCCCTCCTGGCCGCGGATGATGGGGCGGCCGACACCCGGCCCGAAGAAGGTGCTCTGCACGCCGGGCAGCTTGGCCACGGTATCACCGAGGGTGCCGGCCTTCTGCTCGTCCAGGCGTTCACCGGCCAGAACCTCCACCGGGCGTGCCAGCGATTCGGCGTCGCCCTGCAGCGGCGAAGCGGTGACCTGCACCGACGACAGTTCAGTCAGGTGGCGGTCACGGTGGGAATCGTCTTCGCCGGCGGCGAAGGCAACGGTCGGGAGCAGGGCGGTCAGGGCGAGGGCGAGGGAATGCGGCTTCAACCGCGGGGTACGGGCGGGCATGGGCAGGTCCTTTGTTACAATATATCAATCACGGGGCGCACGAATCCCGTCGATGGGACAGGGGGAGGGGACACCGTGCGGGTCGGGAAGGGATGTTATATTATTCCATAACGATTCGCCGACCCTGCTGGAAGTCATGTCCCTGTCCTCACGAATGCGCCATCTGCTTGACCGTTTCGGTGCCACGGGTTCGATGCTGTGCGCGGTGCACTGCGCGGTCATCCCGGTGCTGCTGGCGGCGGCGCCCTCGCTGGGCCTGTCGTTCTGGCTGAGCGATGGGGTGGAGCAGGGCCTGGTGGTGTTTGTGACCCTGCTCGGGCTGTTCAGCCTGGTCTGGGGCTACCGCCGCCACGGTGCGCTGCGTGCGCTCGGCTTCCTTATCCCCGGCCTGGTCGCGCTGTGGGCCGGCGTGCTGTACGACCCGCTGCACCACAACGCGGTACCGCATGCGGTGGTGATGACCATCGGCGGCCTGCTGGTGGGGGTGGCCCACCTGGTCAACCTGCGCCTCAACCATGGCCACGTGCACGACGCCAGCTGCGCGCACTAGGTGCTCCGTGATAGGATTTTCGATCGTGCGCGGGGGCGCCCAGCAAGGCGGCCCCGCCGAACCCGTGTCAGTACGGGGTAACCAGATTTCACACTTGAGGAGTTGAAGACATGGGTAAGGGTGACCGCAAGACCGCCAAGGGCAAGCGCTACAACGCCAGCTACGGCAACGCCCGTTCGCACACTGCGAGCAAGGTCGCCGTAGGCGCCGCCGCCCCGGTTGCCAAGAAGACCGTGGCCAAGGCTCCGGCGAAGAAGGCCGTTGCGAAGAAGGCCGTCGCCAAGGCCTGATCCGGCCGACCGACCGGTCCACGAAGAACGCGGCGCCTGGCGCCGCGTTTTTTTATGCGCGTTCTTGTAGCGCCGAGCCCATGCCCGGCTGGCCGGAAATGCAGCCGAGCGCGGGCTCGCCGCTACAACCGCATCAGCGCAGGATCTGCTTCAGCGTGTCCGGGTTGCCATCGTTCGGTGCGGCCGGCACCTGCAGCAGATGGGCCAGCAGCGGATAGACGTCCACGTTGTCGAAGCCGTCGATCACCAGGCCCTGGCGGAACGAGGGACCCTTGGCCACGAACACCGCGCGCATGGAAGGCAGGGCATTGTCGTATCCGTGCGAGCCCCGGTCCCGTCTTGCGCGCTTGGCGATCTTCTCCAGGTGCAGCGCGTCCCAGCCCTCATCCATCGCACAGACGATGGCCGGCACCCGCGGATGCGTGCCGTAGTGCCAGCGTGCCGGCAGGTTTTCCTTCTTCCAGCACGCGTAGTGTGCGTGGCGGCCGAGCAGTGCGCGTTCGGCCTCCTTCTCGCGACCGGCCACCGGTACGAAGCCGACCGACTGGCCCTGGCTGACGTTGCGCGCAATCGACGGGTCGGCCATCGATTCGGTGGAAATCACCTGGTCCTCAGGCACGGATGCCATGCCATGGTCGGAGACCACGATCACGTTGGTGGTCGCCGCCAGCCCGCGCTGCTGCAGTCCATCGAGGACCTGGCCGACGATCAGATCGGCGCGTGCGATCGCATCGGCGTACTGCGTCGACTCGGGGCCGTAGTTGTGGCCGGCCTTGTCCACATGCTCCATGTACAGCGTGGTCAGTCGCGGCGCGTCCGCGTCGGTCTGTGCCAGCCAGTCCAGCACGATGCCGGCGCGCTGTTCCAGGGGCTCCGTGGCGTCGTAGACGCGCCACTGGCTCGGGCGCACGCCACGGATCGCCGATTCACTGCCCGGCCACGAGGTCGTTGCAGTGCGCACGCCGACATTCTCGGCACCGACCCAGATCGGTTCGCCGCCCCACCACGCACTGGTGGTGACTGCCTCGCGGTTGCTCAGCTCGAACCGGCCCAGCGCCTCATCGTCCATGCTGTTGTTGACGATGCCGTGGTGGTCAGGGCGCAGGCCGGTGACGATCGTGTAGTGGTTGGGGAAGGTCAGTGAAGGGTAGGACGGCGTCATCCAGCGGGCGCGCACGCCGCCGTCGATCATCCGCTGCAGGTTCGGG
Organism: Stenotrophomonas sp. YJH_SMC_29; assembly: GCF_059371235.1. Classification (NCBI taxonomy): domain Bacteria; kingdom Pseudomonadati; phylum Pseudomonadota; class Gammaproteobacteria; order Lysobacterales; family Lysobacteraceae; genus Stenotrophomonas; species Stenotrophomonas sp. YJH_SMC_29. Next base: position 5,047 of record NZ_JCAFUK010000008.1, read on the forward strand.
GTCAGCCCGCGGTCCAGCGCGTCGGCGCGCAGGCCATCGATGGAGATCAGCAGCAGCTTCGGCGGCGCGGCCGCAGCGACGGACGCAGGGGGAACGGCGGCGGAAGGGGCGGGCGCGGTGCTGCAGGCGGCCAATGGCAGCAGCAGTGCCAGCGAAAAGGTCAGGCGTACGGAAGTCATCCGTGCATGATAAGTCGGTGCAATTACCGGCCCAAGACACGGCGCGCCAGGACCGTCCGGGGTCAGATCCGTTTTTCCACCGGAAAAGGGATCTGACCCCGATGCTCAAGCGAACAGCGGGGCCTGGCGTTGTTCCAGTCGCAGCAGCGCGGCCTTGGTTTCCAGGCCGCCGCCGAAGCCGGTCAGCGCACCGTTGCTGCCGATCACGCGATGGCAGGGCAGGATGATCGGCAGTGGATTGCGGCCGTTGGCCGCGCCCACCGCGCGGGTCGCGCTGGGCTGGCCCAGGTGCTGTGCCAGCTGCAGGTAGCTCCAGGTCTGGCCGAACGGAATCAACGCCAGTGCCTGCCAGACACGCAGCTGGAACGGAGTGCCGCGCGGTGCCAGTCGCAGGTCGAACCGGCGGCGTTCACCGTGCAGGAACTGCAGCAGCTGTTCGCGCGCTTCCGGCAACGCGTCCGGTGCGTAGTGCCAATCATCGCGCCCGCGTGCGGGGTGGCGGTTCTCCGGGAACAGCACATGCGAAAGACCGCGCTCGTCGCCGGCAATGGTCAACACGCCGATCGGGCTGTCGAAACGATCGAACAACAGGGTCATGTCGGTTCTCCAACAAAGGTGCCGGACAGGTGCCACAGGTGCAGCACGGCGTAGGCGCGCCACGGGCGCCACGGTTGCGAGCGCGCTTCGGTCGCACGTTCGCTCAGGCGCTGGCCCCGCGCGTGGCCGAGGACCTGCTGCAGTACAAGATCGCCGGCCGGGAACGCATCGGGCTGGCCGAGCCCGCGCAGGGCGATGTAATGCGCGGTCCACGGGCCGATGCCGGGCAGTGCAACGCAGCGCGCAACGAACTCCTCCACGGCCTGGCCAGGCCCGAAGTCGAGCTGGCCGCTGGCGCAGGCCGCGGCCAGTGCGCGCACGGTGGCCGCGCGGCTGCGGGGCAGGCCGATCGATTCCAGCGGTGCTTCGGCCAGCATCGCAGGTGCCGGGAACTGGCGATCGAATGCCGGGGGCATGCCCGGCAGGTGTGCGCCGTAGGCATCGACCAGGCGCCGCGCGAAGGTGGTGGCCGCGGCCACGCTGACCTGCTGGCCGAGCACGGCACGCACACCCACCTCGAAGCCATCCCAGCCGCCGGGCACGCGCAGCCCGGGCCGTTCGGCGATGCCGCGCGCCAGCAGCGGTTCTTCGGCCAGCGCGGCGTGGACCTGCTGCAGGTCGGCATCCAGATCGAATACGCGACGCACGCGGCGCACGATGTCCGGGATCAGGCGTGGATCGACTGCTCCCAGCTGCAGGCGCAGCTCCGGGCGCTTCGGGTCGGCGGTGACGCGCAGCAGGGTGGGGCGCTCGGGTGTGCCGAGCACGCGCTGGTAGCTGTCCTCGCCGATCAGCTCGATGCCGGGCAGGCTGCGCTTCCGCAGGAAGGCCAGCATGCGCGCAAAATCCAGGGGGGGCCGATAGGCCAGACGCAGTACCAGGCCGTCATCCTCTGCGGCCAACGGCGGGTGCTGGCGACGCAGTGCGCTCGGCGCCATCCCGCAGCCCTGCAGGAAGGCGGTATTGAAACGGCGCAGGCTGTTGTAGCCGGCGGCCAGTGCGACGTCGGTCACCGGCAGCGTGGTTTCGGTCAGCAGCTGCTTGGCCAGCAGCAGGCGGTGGGTGGCATGGAGCTGTCCGGGCGTCGCGCCCAGGTGCTCGACAAACAGGCGCTGCAGCTGGCGCGCGCTGAGTCCGATTTTCCGCGCGAGGTCAGCGACGGCGTGTTCCTGCAGGAATCCACCGTGGATCAGCGCCAGGGCGCGCTGCACGGCCTGCCCGGCCAACGCCTGCTGCGCCTGTGGTGCCAGTTCGGGGCGGCAGCGCAGGCACGGCCGGTAGCCGGCGGCGGAGGCCGCAGCGGCGGTCGGAAAATAGCTGATGTTGCGCGGCTTCGGTGGCGGGGCCGGGCACACCGGGCGGCAGTAGATGCCGGTGCTGCGCACGGCGGTGAAGAACACGCCGTCGAAGCGTGCGTCGCGGGCCAGGCGGGCCCGATCACAGGCGGCAATGTCGAGGGCGAGAGCGGTGTCCATGCCGCCAGTCTAGGCGGGTGCGGGCGGTGATACTCGCCACATTCGGACATGGATGCTGACGCGAGTCAGGCCGGGTTGCATCCCGTGCCCGCAGTGGTGCCGGCCGCTGGCCGTGGTAATGCCGGCCGCTGGCCGGCAGCAGTAACACGGCGTCCTGCGCGGCCGCGCGTGCGTGTCGGCCTCGTTCCACACGCTTTCCCAAGGGTCAGAGGGGGTTCAGTGCCACGCGCTGAATGCGCGCCCCGGGCGGGTAGACTGTGGCTCTTGCCCACGTGAAGACCGGTTGCCCGATGTCCGCCAAACTCCGCTGGTTGCCCCTGTTGTGCCTGGCCCTGGCGGGCTGCAGTCAGCTGGAGAATCCGGGCAACGTAACCGCAGCCGACAAGGCGGCGCGGGCACCGGCCAGCGATGGCGAGAACATGGTGTCGATCAATGCCGCCGACGCACCGCCGCCGCCGGCACCACCGCGCAGCCAGGGTGATCGGCCGTGGCCGCAGGCGCAGCTGGAGAACGGCCGCGCGTGGGTCAGTTGCAGCACCGAGTACGCCGGCGAGGCTGGCGATGGTGCCGAGCTGGAAGGCCTGCAGCGCGAGCAGATCAGCCAGGCCCTGGCACCCTGCGCCGCGCGTGGCCTGGTGCGGGTGCGCTATGCCGGCAAGATCAATCCTGGTTTCGCCGAGATGATGTGGCGGCTGGCGGTGGTCGCCGACCAGCAGAAGATCCACAAGCGCATCCTCGACCTGGATTCCAGTGGCGGCCAGGTGGAATCGGCGATCGTCGCCGGGGACAGCATTGGTGAATCGGGCTGGACCATCTGGGTGCGCGAAGGCTCGATCTGCCACAGTGCCTGCGTGTTCGTGCTGGCCGCAGGTGACAACCGCTTGCTGTCCGGCAAGGTCGGCATCCACCGCATGATGCGCATCAGTTCCAAGGCTACCTCGCGCGCGGAACTCAACCGCGAGCTGCACGAGGTCTACGACAACGTGAAGGATTACCTGCAGCGCAATGGCGTGGCCGTGGGCGTGGCCGACCTGATGATGACCGTGCCCAACCGCAGCCTGCGCCTGCTGACGCCGGAGGAGCTGCGCCAGTTCGGCCTGGACGGCACCAATGCGGTGCAGGACGATCTGGAAAGGATCAAGCAGATGCGTGCCTGTGGCGATGACTTCGTGCAGCGCAAGGATGCCTTCCTGATCGCCTTCGACCAGCAGTGCAAGCGCGACGGCGCCGACATGGAGTCGATCAACAGCTGCGGCCAGGCCCTGAAGCAGCGCTTCGGCTTCCCGGACGCGGTGTGCCCGGAAGAAAGCCCGCTGTCGGAGATCGACGTGGCGACGCTGCCGCCGGCACCGTCGGAGCCGCCGCCGGTGGCCGAGCAGGCGCCAGTGAACACCGCCGCGCCCGCCGCGCAGGCCGATGCGGCAGCGGTGGAGGGCAATGCCCCGGCACGCTGACAGCGTAGTCACCGCGCTGGCGTAGACTGCGGTTCTCTCCAGAAAACCGGCGGTGTCCATGAAGCGCGCGTTCCTGCTGCTGTCCCTGCTGCCCCTGACCGCATTGGCGCAGGCACCTGCGCCGGCCACGCCTGCACCGGCTCCGGCACGCCCGGCCCCGGCCTCGCCGGCAGCCGCGAAACCGGCCACCGCCGGCACACCGGCGCTGACCGCCGCGCAGCAGGCACAGGTGCAGAAACAGGACGCGGAAATGGGCGCGGCTGCCTTGAAGGCGGCGCAGCTGGTCGATGCCAATCGCGCCGGCGAATTGTGGGACGGGGCTTCGGCCGTCGCGCGTCGTGCGGTGCCGAAGGCCGCATTTGTCAGCCAGCTGACCACCGAACGCACGCGCCTGGGGGCGCTGGCCGGCCGTGGCCAGCCGACCATTACCCGGGTCAAGTACAGCGCCGGCGCTGCGGTGCCCGAAGGCCTCTACATCAACGTCAGCTTCCCGACCCGTTTCGCCAACAGCGCGCAGCCGGTGCGCGAGCTGGTCTCGTTCCGCTTCGACGAAGACCAGGTGTGGCGCCTGGCCGGCTACAGCCTGCGCGCGTCGGCGCCCTGAGGAGATGAGCGATGGCAACTGAACTGACAATGCTGGCCTGGTCGATCGTGCTCGGCTTCGTCTACATCTTCGCCACCTCCACCGTGGTCACCCGCGAACGGGGAATGAAGTGGAATGCCTCGGCACGGGATGGCGACGCAAGGCCGCTCAGTCCGCTGGCCGGTCGCCTGCAGCGGGCCCAGGCCAACTTCCTGGAGACGTTCCCATTCTTCGCCGCCGCGGCGATCGCGGTCGTGCTGGCCGGGCGCGGCAACGACACCACCGCGCTGGCCGCGCAGGCCTACTTCTGGGCGCGCGTGGTCTACCTGCCGCTGTACGCCGCAGGCGTGCCCTACGTGCGCAGCCTGGTGTGGCTGGTGTCGCTGCTGTCGATCCTGGCGCTGGTGTTCGCACTGCTGTGATCCGGGCCTGATCCAGATCAAGGCCGCTCAGCTGCGCGGCGCTATGCTGGCGCGGACGGGATCAACGGCAGGAGGCGCGCATGCGCAGGATGGACGTGGTGGTGGTCGGCGCCGGACCGGCGGGCCTGTGTTTCGCGCGTGCGCTGGCGGGCAATGGCCTGCAGGTCGGGCTGGTCGAAGTGCAGCCGCGCCAGGCGCTGGCCGAAGCCGCCTTCGATGGGCGCGAGATCGCGTTGACCCATGCCTCGCGGCAGAGCATGGAGCAGCTGGGGCTGTGGCAGCGCCTGCCGCAGGCCGAGGTCGCTGAACTGCGCGATGCCAAGGTGATGAACGGCAGCTCGCCGTTCGCGCTGACCTTCGCCAGCAGCCAGGTCGACGGCCAGCCGCTGGGCTGGCTGGTACCCAACCATCTGATCCGCCGTGCTGCCTGGGACGCCGTGCAGGGCCAGGATGGCCTGCACCTGTTCGACGGGCGCAAGGTGCTGGGCGCGCAGGCCGATGCGCAGGGCCACGTGGTCACGCTGGACGACGGCAGTACGCTGCACGCGCGGCTGCTGGTCGCGGCCGACAGCCGCTTCTCCGCCACGCGTCGCATGCTCGGCATCGGTGCGCAGATGCGCGACTTCGGCAAGTCCATGCTGGTATGCCGCATGCAGGTCGAGCGCGACCATCACCACGCCGCCTGGGAGTGGTTCGGCTACGGCCGCACGATGGCGCTGCTGCCGCTCAACGCGGGCCAGGCATCGGCGGTGATCACGCTGCCGCCACGGCAGATCGAGGCGCTGCTGGCGATGGACGAGGTGGCTTTCGGTGAGGCCATCAGCGCCTGCTTCGAACACCGCCTGGGCCGGATGCAGCCGGTGGCCACGGCGCAGGCGTATCCGCTGGTGGGGGTGTACGCCCACCGCTTCGTCGGCGAGCGATCGGCGCTGATCGGCGATGCCGCCGTCGGCATGCACCCGGTCACCGCGCATGGCTTCAACCTGGGCCTGGCCAGCGCACAACGACTGGCGCAGGGCATCGTCGAACAGCAGCGCCGCGGTGCCGACATTGCCGCCGCCGGCATGCTGGCCCGCTACCAGCGCGGTCATCGGCTGGCGTCGCGTCCGTTGTACGAAGCCACCAATGCGATCGCCAGCCTGTACACCGACGATCGCCGGCCGGCACGGCTGCTGCGGGCGGCCGGCCTGCGCGTGGCGCAGGGCGTGGCACCGTTCAGGCAGTTGATCGCCACGCACCTGACCCAGCGCGTGGCCTGAACCGCTTCAGCTCAGCCGGCGGCCAGCACGCGGATCTGGCTGTCGGCGAATTCGACCACCTGGCCCGCGCGGATCTTGCAGGCCTTGCGCAGTTCGACTTCGCCGTCGACCCGTACCTGGCCTTCGCTGATGACCATCTTGGCCTCGCCGCCACTGGTGACCAGGTCGGCCAGCTTGAGCAGCTGCTTGAGTTCGACGTAGTCGCCGTCGAGGTCGAATTCGAGAATCTGCATGGAGCGCGTTCCTGGGAGGAGGGCACAGGCCAGCGGCCGGGCCGGGAAGAGGGCGCGTATTGTGCGCCAGCACGGGCCCGACGGCACGTGTGAGGAAAGCTGTATGCCTCGTTCAGCATCAATGCGGTATCATTCCGCTCTGAGCGAGTGAAATCTCCTCCGACCGAGCAGCGCCAGGGCACGCGATAAGAAGGGCGCCCAAAGCGCGGACCATCACCTTTTTTATCGCACTGCCAGGAAGACGGCAGTGCCTTCGGAGTTCCCCATGTCCCAAGATTCCCAAGCGCCGCTGCAGTTCGCGCAGCTCGGCCTGTCCGAGCCCGTGATGCAGGCGGTCACCGCCATCGGCTATGAAACCCCGTCGCCGATCCAGGCCGCTACCATCCCGGCGATGCTGGAAGGCCGCGACGTGCTGGGCCAGGCCCAGACCGGTACCGGCAAGACCGCCGCCTTTGCGCTGCCGGTACTGTCCAACATCGACCTGCAGCAGATCAAGCCCCAGGCCCTGATCCTGGCGCCGACCCGCGAACTGGCCATCCAGGTTGCCGAGGCATTCCAGTCCTATTCGTCGAAGATTCCCGGCTTCCGCGTGCTGCCGGTGTACGGCGGCCAGCCCTACGGCCAGCAGCTGTCGGCCCTGCGCCGCGGTGTGCACATCGTGGTCGGTACTCCGGGCCGCGTGATCGATCACCTGGACCGCAGCACCCTGGACCTGTCCGAGCTGAAGACGCTGGTGCTGGACGAAGCCGATGAAATGCTGCGCATGGGCTTCATCGACGACGTCGAAGCCGTGCTGAAGAAGCTGCCGGAGCAGCGCCAGGTGGCCCTGTTCTCGGCCACCATGCCGCCGCAGATCCGTCGCATCGCGCAGACCTACCTGCAGGACCCGGTGGAAGTGACCATCGCGGCCAAGACCACCACCTCGGCCAACATCCGCCAGCGTTACTGGTGGGTGAGTGGCATGCACAAGCTGGACGCGCTGACCCGCATCCTGGAAGTCGAGCCGTTCGACGCGATGATCATCTTCGCGCGGACCAAGGCCGGCACCGAAGAACTGGCCAGCAAGCTGCAGGCCCGTGGCCTGGCCGCTGCCGCCATCAACGGTGACATGCAGCAGGCCCAGCGTGAGCGCACCATCGCCATGCTGAAGGAAGGCAAGCTGGACATCCTGGTCGCCACCGACGTGGCCGCCCGCGGCCTGGACGTGGAGCGCATCAGCCACGTGCTGAACTACGACATCCCGTACGACACCGAAAGCTACGTGCACCGCATCGGCCGTACCGGCCGTGCCGGCCGCAGCGGCGAGGCGATCCTGTTCGCGACCCCGCGCGAGAAGGGCATGCTGCGCCAGATCGAGCGCGCCACCCGCCAGCCGATCGAAGAGATGCAGCTGCCGAGCGTGGAAGCGGTCAACGACACCCGCATCAACAAGTTCACCTCGCGCATCAGCGAAACCCTGGGTGCCGGCGGCCTGGACTTCTACCGCCAGCTGCTGGAGCGCTTCGAGAACGAGCAGAACGTGCCGGCCATCGAGATCGCCGCCGCGCTGGCCAAGCTGCTGCAGGGTGACACCCCGTTCCTGCTGCAGCCGCCGGTGCGTGCCCCGCGCGAAGAGCGCGCACCGCGCGAGCGCTTCGACCGTGGCGACCGTCCGGAACGTGGCGATCGCTTCGAGCGCAACGATCGGGGTCCGCGCTTCGAGCGCGGCCCGCGTCGCGACGACGCCGAAGGTGGTTTCGAGCCGCGTCCGCGCCGCGAGGTTCCGCCGCGTGGTGCACCGGAGCAGGGCATGGAGACCTACCGCATTTCGGTCGGCCACCAGCATGGCGTGAAGCCGGCCAACATCGTCGGCGCCATCGCCAACGAAGCCGGCCTGGAAAGCCGCTTCATCGGCCGCATCGACATCCACGACGACTTCTCGCTGCTGGACCTGCCGGCACAGATGCCGCCGGACGTGCTGTCGCACCTGCAGAAGGTCTGGGTGTCCGGCCAGCAGCTGCAGATGCGCGCGCTGGCCCCGGGTGAAGACACCAACCCGGCACCGCGTCCGTTCAAGCCGCGCTTCGACAAGCGTGGCCCGGGCGGCCCGGGTGGCCCCCGTCGCAGCGGGCCGGGTGGCCCGGCTGGCGACCGCGGCGGTGACCGTGACAGCCGCCCGCCGCGTCGTGACGGCTTCAAGCCGCGCGGCCCGCGCAGCTTCTAAGCCGCAGCCGTCCACACCACCGCCAGCCCCCGGGCTGGCGGACAGAAAAAGGGGACGGAGGGGATTAAGTCGTTCTTGGCACAGGCGCATGGCCAGCCAGATACGACTTAATCCCCTCCGTCCCCTTTTTCGCATGGCCCACACATTGCCGGTCCTAGGCTGAGCCGGTTCCTAAGGAGGTTGTCACCGCAGCACATTCAGGGGGATCCGGGATGGGTAGGAGTGGCACGGACCAACACAGCCGACGGGTGCCGATGACCCGGGGGCTGGGACTGCGATTTGCGTTGTTGACGGGCATGGCGATCGGACTGGTCGCTCTGTCCGCCCTGATCCAGGAACTGCAGGCGGCCTCCACTGCCTGGATCGCCGGCCAGGGCTACTGGTCGCGTGGCCAGCAGGATGCCACTGCCGCACTCAGTCGCTACCTGGCGCGCGGCGATGCCCAGGACCTGGACGACGCACGCCAGGCCCTGCAGGTGCCGTTGGGCGACCTGCAGGCGCGACTGGCGCTGGAACAGGCCGAACCGGACGAGGAAAAAGCCAGGCAGGGCTTCCTGCAGGGCGGCAACGCGCGCGCCGACATCCCACGCCTGGTGTTCTCGTTCCGCTACGCGCGCGACATCGGTGCCTTCCGCGAAGCGAGCGCGTTGTGGCGGCAGACCGATGGCGACCTGATGGCGCTGCAGCGACTGATCGATGAACTGCAGCTGCGGCACGACGGCAGCCTGGTGCCCGTTGCCACACGCGACCACTACCTGCAGCAGCTGCGTGACCTGGACCAGCGGATGAAGGTGCAGAGCCAGGCGTTCTCGCAGGCACTGCTGCGGATGGCCACGCTGGTGCGGCTGGCGACCCTGATGGTCGCGGGCCTGTCGGTGCTGGCGATCAGCCTGATGGCGGTCGCCCTGGCGCGCCGCGTCGGCAAGGACCTGACCGAGCACGAGAGCCGTTTCCGCGCAGCGTTCTACCAGGCCAACGTCGGCATGCTCAAGCTCGACACCGAAGGCAAGGTGATCGAGGCCAACCAGGCGATGGCCGATATCCTCGACCATCGCCGCGACGTGCTGCTGCAGCTGTCGCTGGGTGACCTGCTGATGGACGGTGAGCTGGTCATCGACGGAGTGGGGCGCATCGACTGGGACCGCCAGCTGCGGCCGAGCGAACTGCGCTTCCGCCGTCGCGACGGCAGCCTGGTCTGGGGCCGCTGGAGCGGCACCGGGGTGCGCAGCGCCGGGGGCGGGTTGTCGGTGTTCGCCATCATCGAAGACGTCAGCCAGAACCATGCCCTGGCGCGCGAGATCGAACACCACGCCAGCCATGACCCGCTGACGGGCCTGATCAACCGCCGCGAGATCGAGCGGCTGCTGGAACGCGCGCTGCTGCAGGTGCGCAGCGAGGGCGGCACGCATGCGCTGTGCTACATCAACCTGGACCACTTCAAGCTGGTCAACGACAGCTTCGGCCACGCCGCCGGCGACCAGATGCTGCGCAGCTTCGCCGACTACCTGGTGGCGGCGGTGCGCGATGGCGACTGGGTGGGCCGGCTGGGTGCGGACGAGTTCGCGGTGTTCCTTGCCCATGCCGGGCAGGACGAGGCCAAGCGCGTGCTGCAGCGGGTGATCCGCAATCTGGGGCAGGCGACGTTCCCGATCAGCGAGGGCAGCCCGCAGCTGAGCTGCAGCATCGGCGTGGTCGAGGTCAGCGCCGAGGCACCGGATGTGAACTGGTTGATGAGCGCCGCCGACAGCGCCTGCTACGCGGCCAAGCAGGCCGGCCGCAACCGCGTGCACTGCTTCAACGAAGACCGCATGGCACTGGAGGAGCGGCGCCAGGAAGCCGAGCGCCTGCAGGGCGTCAGCCTGGCCATGGCCGAGAACCGCATGGTCCTGTACGCGCAGCGCATCGCCCGCGTCGGCGATCCCAGCTACCTGCACTATGAGGTCCTGGTGCGCATGCGCGGCAGCGATGGCAGCCTGCACCTGCCAGGCCAGTTCATGCCGGCGGTGGAGCGCTACGGAATGGCCGTGGCGCTGGACCGGCACGTGCTCGGCCTGCTGTTCCGGCATCTGCAGGTATGCCCGGCGCACGTGCGGCAGCTGGGACTGTGCAACGTCAACGTGTCGGCGCAGTCGATCGCCGAGCCCGGCTTCCTTGCCTTTGTCTGCGACCTGCTGGAGCGCAACCGCGCGCTGGCCGCCAAGCTGTGCTTCGAGATCACCGAAACGGCGGCGATCAGCAACCTCAGCCAGGCGCGCGCCTTCATCGACGCGGTGAAGGCACGGGGGTGCCGGATGGCCCTGGATGATTTCGGCTCCGGCCTGTCCTCGTTCGGTTACCTGCGCCAGTTGCCGGCCGATATCCTGAAGATCGACGGGGCATTCGTGCGCGACATGGATGCTGATCCGGTCAGCCATGCCACGGTGCGCGCGATCAGTGAGCTGGGGCGCGAGCTGCAGATGGAGGTGGTGGCCGAATGGGTGGAGACCGCCGAAGTGGCCGCCGCATTGACCCGGCTCGGGGTGCAGGGCCTGCAGGGCTATGCGATCGAGCGGCCGCAGCCGCTGGAGCGGATGACCCTGGCCGACCTGCGGCCGGTGCGCCTGGTGGCGGTGAAGGGGCCGCCCGCCGCTGGCTGAACCTGACAGCGACCTTGGTCTACACGTGGGCGGTGGCCGTGGCTGCGATAATGCCCGCCAGGGGCGACGTGCAGTGGGCGCGGGCGTAAGCAGGAAACGGGACTGGCGTGGGCGGCAGGCAGTGGCAGTACGGAACAGGAGCGGTGCTGGTCGTGCTGCTGGTGTGGTTGGCAACGCCGTGGCCGTTGTGGGCCGCCACAGCCGAAGCCGGGCGCGACTATCTGCTGGTCGGTGCAGGCACCGATGAGCCGACCCCGCATCGCGCATGCACGGCGGCCATGCTGGCCGGTTCGCGGCAGCAGGTGCTGGTGCCCGCGCCGCCGGAAGGCTGGTCAGGCCAGCCGCAGGCACTGGACGTGTTCAATGTGTTCGCCGGCGAAGTCCGCGTGCAGCACGGTGATCGCGAAATCTGCGGCAACATGCACGATGCCCGTACCCGAGACTCACGCTTCCGCGCCGGCATCGGGCTGGTGGCGGTGCCGCCGGCGGGCAGCCACGAACCGTTCCGGGTTTCGTGGCAGACACCGCTGAAGGCGCGCTGGGTACCGACCCTGCGGTTGGGGGCGCCCAGCCCGGTGCAGCAGAACGATACCGCCCGCCTGCTGGTGCGCGCGGCCTGCATCGCCGTGGCAATCGCGCTGGCGTTGTCCGCACTGATGGCCTTCCTCACCACCCGCGACCGCAGTTTCCTGGTCTACATCGCCGGTACCACCGTGCTGGTGCTGTGGCAGGCCATCCTCGGGGGGCTGAGCGGCTACCCCGAGCCCTGGCTGCCGGTAGGTGAGCGCAGCGCGTGGTGGCTGCTGGCATTGACCGCGGCGTCCCAGGCGCTGGTGCTGCCGGCGTTGTGGCGCCTGAACGGCGGTGACCGCCTGCTGCCGGGTTCGCGTCCATTGCAGCGGCTGGCGCTGTGGGGACTGCTGCTGCTGGCCGTACTGGTGCCCTGGCTGCCGTGGCGCAGCCTGGCCTGGGTGGCGCAGGGCCTTCAGCTGTCCTACCTGCTGGGCTGTGGCCTGGCGCTGGCAGTCGGGGTGTGGGCGCGGCTGCGCGGCGATCGCTGGGCGCAGGCAGGGCTGGCCGCGCTGGCACCGATGCTGGTACTGATCCTGGCCGATGCCTGCCGCGCCGGGTGGTTGCTGGAATACCGCGTGGAAGCCCTGCAGCTGGCGGTGACCTGGCTGCTGATGATGGCCGCCTATGCGCTGAACCAGCGGCTGGGCCGACTGCGCCAGCAGCGCGATGAACTGCGCCAGCTGGCCGAAACCGATGGCCTGACCGGCCTGCCCAACCGCCGCGCCGGGCTGCAGCAGCTGGCCCAGCACCTGGAGCGGGTGGATCGCGAGCGCGGGCCGCTGGTGATCGGTTTTCTCGACATCGACCTGTTCAAGGACATCAATGACCGCCACGGCCACGGCGTGGGCGACCAGGTGCTGGTGGCGGTGGCGCGTGCGTTGCGGTCCGCGGTCCGCAGCCAGGACCAGGTGGTGCGGATGGGCGGCGAGGAATTCCTGCTGCTGATGCCGGGGATGCCCCGCGAGGCCGCTTCGGCCCGCCTGGATCGCCTGCGCCAGCACATCACCGAGGCCGGTCGGGCGTTGCAGGTGCCCGGGCTGGAGGTGACCGCCAGCATCGGCCTGGCGCAATGGCGGCCGGGCGAGGACGACCTGGCCGCGCTGCTGCGCCGCGCCGACCACGCCATGTACGTGGCCAAGCGCGCCGGCCGCAACCGCGTATTCGACGGCGAAGCGCTCGATCCGCCCGGGCTCGCATGAAGCGCCGCGCGCGGCAATGCCGGATAATGCGCCGATGACCACCCGACTCAACAAACATATCGCCGACACCGGCTTCTGCTCCCGCCGCGAGGCCGATCGCCTGATCGCCGCCCGCCGGGTCACCGTCAACGGCCATCCGGCCGGCACTGGCGCGGTGGTGGGCGAGGACGACAAGGTGCTGGTCGACGGCCAGCCGCTGCGCGCGCGCGTGGCCCGCAAGCCCGGCGCCCGCCGCCACGTCTACATCGCGCTGAACAAGCCGGTCGGCGTCACCTGCACCACCGAAACGTCGGTCAAGGGCAACATCGTCGACTTCGTCGGCCATGAACAGCGCATCTTCCCGATCGGCCGCCTCGACAAGGACTCCGAAGGCCTGATCCTGATGACCAGCAACGGCGACATCGTCAACCAGATCCTGCGTGCCGAGAACGGCCACCAGAAGGAGTACCTGGTGGCGGTGAACAAGCCGGTCACCGATGAGTTCCTGCGCGGCATGGCCCGTGGCGTTCGCATCCACGACCAGATGACGCTGCCGTGCAAGACCTCGCGCATCGCCAAGTTCGGTTTCCGCATCACCCTGCAGCAGGGCCTGAACCGGCAGATCCGCCTGATGGCCGCCGAGTTCGGCTATCGGGTGACCCAGCTGCGCCGCGTCCGCATCGACAACATCAAGATCGGCGCGCTGAAGCCGGGCCAGTGGCGCAACCTGACCGAGCAGGAACTGCAGGGCCTGCTGCCGAAGCAGCTGGACTGGTAACGCGCGGGAGTGCCGGCCGCTGGCCGGCTGCATCCGGCATCGACTGAGCGCGGGATGCCGGCCAACGGCCGGCACCACCCAGGGTGCAGATTGGGGACCGGCATCCGCTAGACTTCGCGGTGACCTGCCGGAACGTGACGCTGCATGATCAAGCCCGACAAGCCTGCCAACGAAGCTCTGAGGCTCGAGGCGCTGTACCGCTACCGCATCCTTGATTCGGAGCGTGAAAAATCCTTCGACGACCTGGTGGTGATCGCCAAGGCGGTCTGTGGCACCTCGATGGCGGCGGTGACCCTGATCGATGTCGAGCGGCAATGGTTCAAGTCGATCCAGGGCATCGATGCGGCAGAAAACCTGCGCAGCGAATCGATGTGCGGCCACGCCATCCTGCAGCCGCAGCAGATCATGGTGGTCGAGGATGCACTGCAGGACATCCGCTTCCACGACAACCCGGTGGTGGTGGGTGATCCGCACATCCGTTTCTATGCCGGTGCGCCGCTGATCAGTTCCGATGGCCTGCCGCTGGGCACGCTGTGCGTGTTCGATGCGCAGCCGCAGCACCTGGCCAGCGACAAGGCCGAGGCGCTGGCTGCGCTGTCGCGGCAGGTGATGCTGGTGATGGAGCTGCGCCGCTTCGCGCTCGACATCCAGAAGCACATGCTGGAACGCGATGACTACGAGCGCCTGCTGTCGGAGTACCAGGACGTGCTGCTGGCGCAGAATGCCGACCTGGCCGCGCAGAGCCGCACCGATGCGTTGACCGGCCTGCCGAACCGCCGCGCGATGGCGGCGGCGCTGGAAGAGGCCGTTGCGCCAAGCGGAGACCTGCCCGGTGTGGCGTGCGTCGCGCTGCTGGACGTCGACCATTTCAAGCACATCAATGACTTCCAGGGCCACGCCACCGGCGACCGCGTGCTGGCCGAGCTGGGCGTGCTGCTGCGCTCGCACTTCGCCGGTCGTGGCATGGCCGCGCGCTACGGCGGCGAGGAGTTCGTGGTGGTGATGCCGGCGACCGACCTGCGCACCGCCGAACTGCAATGCGAATTCCTGCGCCTGGCGGTGGCCGACCTGCCGCTTGGCTTCCCGGTCACGATCAGCATCGGCGTTGCCCAGCACCAGCCAAGAGAGACCGTGGATCAAATGCTGGCACGCGCCGACAAGGCGCTGTACCGGGCCAAGGGCAATGGCCGCAACCGGGTGGAACGGGCGGACTGAATCAGCACCGGCCCACTACCACCACCTGCGTGGCTGCGCTCAATCGGCGATGTTGCGCGCCTCGGCCGTGCCAAGGATTTCAGGGTGCTGCACCGGCTTGCGGCGGTTCAGCAGTGGATGCAGGAATACCGCGCCGACGATGATCGCCACGCCCAGGTAGAACCACGGGGTCACCTCGTGCTGTTCGCGCAGCAGCACCACCGCCAGCACCACCGCATAGACCGGCTCCAGGTTGGTCACCAGCTGCACCGTGTAGGCGCTCAGGTGGCGCAGCGCGACCAGGGCCAGGGCAAACGGCAGCAGCGTGCAGAACCCGGCCAGCACCAGCAGCAGGATGCCGTCGTGCAGATTCGGGACCACCCATAGCGGGCTGGCCAGCGCGGGCAGCAGGAACGGCATCAGCGGCGCCAGCAGGGTCAGGGTCAGGGTGCCGGCACCCAGTTCCAGTGCGGTGACCGTAAGTGGATCGGCGTGGCTGACCATGCGCTTGTTGAGCGAGCCGAACACGGCCACCAGCAGCGCCGACAGCGCACCGATCAACACGCCCAGGCGCATGCCATCGGGCACGCCGCCGACCACCAGCGCAACGCCCGGCAGCACCGCCAGGCCGAACGCCAGTTCACGCAGCTGGAACGGACGCTTGGCGACCCAGGGTTCGATGATGGAGGTGAACACCGGCGCCAGCGCGATGCAGGTGGCCGCCACCGAGGCATTGGCCAGCTTCACCGCGCCGTAGAACGTCAGCCAGTGCAGGGCCACCAGCGCACCGATGCCGGCGTAGCCGGCCACCAGCCGCAGCGGCAGCGTGCGCAATCCTCGCCAGACCCGCGGCAGCAACGCCAGCATCGCCGTCACCAGCAGCATGCGCCACCACACCAGCGGCAGTGCGGGCAGGGTGATCAGCTTGCCGAGGATGGCGGTGACGCCCCACAGCAGGACACAGAAGTGGATCTGCCACAGCGCTTTGCGGGTGTCGGGTGTGCTCATCCGCCTATTGTGAGGCAATCGCGCGGCAGCCGGCGATGCCTGTGGCATGCTCGCGGAAACCTGCCCAGGGACCCCGCCATGGCTGCCGACCGCTCCGTCCTGCGCACCTGGGCCGCGCTGACCGCACTGATCGCCGCCGCGTCGTTGCTGCTGCAGTACCTGCTGCTGGTGCGCGGGGCAGGCGCAGGGGCCGGGATCGGCACGGTGACGCTGCGCTTCTTCGGTTACTTCACCATCCTCAGCAACCTGGCGGTGTGCGTGGGATGCGTCAGGCTGGTGCGTGCGGGCGTGCTGGGCACGACGGTCGCCGCAGTGCTCGCGTTGTGCATCGGGGTGACGGCCTGCGTCTACGTGCTGGCGCTGCAGGGCCTGTGGCAGCCCAGCGGATTGCAGTGGTGGGTCGATGCCGGCCTGCACTACGCGGTACCGGCGCTGTACCTGCTGGGGTGGTGCTGGCTGCTGCCGCATGGGGCGCTGCGCTGGCGCGCGCTGGGCACGGTGCTGTGGGTGCCGCTGATCTACCTGGGGTGGGCGATGTGGGTGGCCGTTGTGACAGGGCAGGCGCCGTATCCGTTCCTGGAACTGCAACGGCTGGGGCTGGCCGCGTTCCTGCTCAACGTGCTGCGCGTGGCGGGCGTGTTCGTGACGGGGTGGACGCTGCTGTGGGGGCTGGATCGCTGGCGTCGTCGATGAGGCGCTGAAGGGCCATCGCCGCGGCCGGATTGCGTGCCTTGCCCGCGCCGATGCACAGCAGGTAGACCTCGCGTGGTGCGAGCGCGGCTGGCTTGGCCAGGCAGGGCAGGTCGTCCACCGGCTCGCCGCGTGACCAGCGCAGCGCACGCTCGGCCCAGCGCCGCTGCACCGGGGCGGGCAGCCCCTCCTTCAAGCGGGCCTGGCTGCGTTTGATCCGTGCGTAGACGAAGCCGGCACTGACATCGCCGTGCAACGGCGCCTCGTCGCTGTCTTCGATCACCAGCGCCACGCCGTGGCGGCGCGCGGCGGCGACCAGTGCCGGACCATGTGCCGCGGCGTTGCGCACCTCCAGCGCGTGCTGCAGCGGCACACCCTGCAGCTGCTTGGGAAGCTCAGCCATCAGCCGATCCAGCGCTTCGGCATCGGCCGGATGGCGTGGATCGAACTGCCACAGCAACGGGCCGAGCCGGTCACCCAGCGCCAGCGCCGCCTCCAGGAAGGGCGCGGCCGCGTCCACGGTGCTGGACAGGTCGCGACGCTGGACCAGGTAGCGTGGCGCCTTCATCGAGAAACGGAAGCCCTGCGGCGTCTGTGCTGCCCACTGCGCGCACTGGCCAGGGGTGGGCGTGCGGTAGAAGGTGCCATTGATCTCGATGCAGCGCAGGGCGCGACTGGCGTGGGCCAGTTCCTCGCGCTGTGGCAGCCCTGCCGGATAGAACACGCCGCCGCGCCACGCGGGAAACACCCAGCCACCGATGCCACAGCGGATCTCCGCCGGGTGCGACGACGCGATCACTGGCCGTGGTCCTCGCGCCACGGGTCGTAGCTGCCAAACCACCACAGGTAGCCTTCCGGATCGGCGCAGGCGTAGCCACGACCGCCGTAGTCCTGGTCGGCGATGTCGATGACGATGCGCGCGCCGGCAGCCTTGGCCCGGGCATAGTGCGCGTCGGCATCGCTGACGATCACGCAGGCGCTCTGGGTCTGGCGCCCGCCGACTTCGCCGGGCAGTACCGCGTGTTCGCTCCATGCGCTCTGGTTACCTGCCGAGCCCAGCATGATCATGCCGGTGCCGAAGGTCATCTGGGCGTGGAACACGGTATCGCCGTCGGCGTATACGGCCTGGGCATGGAAACCGAAGGCGCGCTGCAGCCAGTCGATGGCGGCCAGCGCATCGCGGTAGCGCAGGCATGGAATGATGGTGGAGCCCTTGCCGGACTGCCCGTTCTGTCCCATGACACCCCTCCTATGGCACAGGGCAGGGTGCATCGGCGACCGTTACCATCCCGCGAAACCCCGGTGACGGCCTGCACACGGCCGCCACCCCTGTTCGGAGATCGTGCTGCATGAACACCTGGATTGGAGGAGCCGTGCTGCTGGCGTGCACGACCATGGCGAGCGCGGCGACCCCGCCGCCGCTGCAGGATCTGGATGCGACCGTCGAGCGCGTGCGCGCGCAGTTCGACGTGCCCGGCATCGCGGTGGCCGTGGTCAAGGACGGCGAGGTGGTGCTGGAGCGCGGCTGGGGCGTGCGCGAGCAGGGCAAGCCGGAGCCGGTGCAGGCCGACACGCTGTTCGCCATCGCCTCCAATACCAAGGCGTTCACCTCCACTTCGCTGAACCTGCTGGCTGAGGACGGCAAGCTGAAGATGGACGACAAGGTGATCGAGCACCTGCCATCGTTCCGCATGTCCGATCCGTTCGTGACCGGGCAGATGACGATCCGCGACCTGCTCTCGCACCGCAGCGGACTGAGCCTGGGCGCCGGCGACCTGCTGTTCTGGCCGACCACCTCCTACAGCAACGCCGAAGTGGTGGAGCGGCTGGGCAGGGTGCCGCTGAAGGGCGGCTTCCGCGAAAACTATGCCTACGACAACATCCTGTACGCGGTGGCCCAGCAGGTGATCGAACATGTCTCCGGCATGAGCTACCAGCAGTTCCTGCAGACCCGCATCTTCGACAAGGCGGGCATCGCCGGCACGCGCTACAACGCCGACCACCTGAAGCCGGGCGACAAGGCCGCGGTCGGCCATGCCAAGTACGATTTCAAGGACCTGCGCACCGTCGCGCCGCTGACCTGGTCGAACAATGCCGGTGCCGGTGGCATCTATTCCAGCGCGCACGATATGGCGCGCTGGATGCAGGTGCAGCTGGCCGAGGGCAAGCTTGCCGATGGCACGGTGCTGTTCAGTGAAAAAAGCCAGCAGCAGATGTGGCGGATGATCACCCCGCAGTCGATCCCGGCGCCGAGCGTGCCGGAGCTGGCACCGGCACGGGCCAATTTTGCCGGCTATGGCGAGGGCTGGAGCCTGAGCGATTACCGTGGACGCAAGCTGGTATGGCACACCGGCGGCTGGCCGGGCATGGTCTCGCGGCTGACCCTGGTGCCGGGCGAAAAGCTGGGCGTGGTGGTGCTGACCAACCAGGAAGTGGGCGCGGCGTTCAACGCGATCACCCTGAGCGTGCTTGATGCCTATATGGGCGGCGACAAGCACGACTGGGTGGACGCCTATGCCAAGGCCGTGGCCAAGGGCCAGGACAAGGCCGACGAGGCCTGGGCCAAGCATCAGAGCGCGCGCGACAAGGGCAGCAGGCCGTCGCTGGCGCTAGCCGGCTACACCGGCACGTTCCGCGACCGCTGGTATGGCGACATGCAGGTCAGTGCCGCAGGCAAGGGCCTGCGCCTGCGCTTCATGAAGACCGCGCAGCTGAGCGGCCGCCTGGAGCACTGGCAGCACGACACCTTCATCGTGCGCTGGGACGACCGTTCGCTCAACGCCGACGCGTTCGTGAACTTCAGCCTGGATCCGGATGGCAAGGTGCGCGAGGTACGGATGCAGTCGATTTCCGACCTGACCGACTTCAGCTTCGATTTCCAGGACCTGCTGTTCACCCCGGTCAGGGAGTGAGGCTGGTGCCGGCCGCTGGCCGGCAACCCGATGATCCCCGGATGCGTCGCGAGGCTGCCGGCCAGCGGCCGGCACTACCGGAGCCGCGGGTGACCGTCGGCTGGCGTACACATCCGTCGTGGGATACTCCGCCGCTTGCAAGAGGCGAGGGAATGCGATGTTCCGTTGGTTTGAATCCCTGATTCCAGTGTTCCCGCCCGTGGATGGGCGCATGCCACCGCGCAAGGTGCTGCCGTTCTACCTGCACTACCTGCGCCCGGTGTGGCCGGTGCTGCTGGCGACGCTGATCGCCGGCCTGCTGCTGGCGCTGGTGGAAGTGGCGATGTTCGATTACCTGGGCCGCATCGTCGACATGGTCGCCGAGCAGCCCGGTGCCGATTTCTTCAGGCGCCATGCCAATGAACTGGGCTGGATGCTGTTCATCACGGTCATCGCGCGGCCGATCCTGGTCGGCCTGCACAACCTGCTGGTCAATCAGGCCATCGTGCCCGGCCTGAGCAACCGCTCGCGCTGGCTGATGCACAACTACGTGGTGCGGCAGAGCCTGAGCTTCTTCCAGAACGACTTTGCCGGCAGCGTTGCCAACCGGGTGATGCAGACCGGTACCTCGCTGCGCGAGTCGGCGGTGCAGATGGTCGACTCGCTCTGGTACATCGTGGTCTATACCGGCACCGCGCTGTACCTGTTCGCGCAGGCCGACTGGCGGCTGATGGTGCCACTGATCCTGTGGCTGCTGGCCTACGCGGTGATCCTGGTCTACTTCGTCCCGCGCGCGAAGGAACGGGCCTGGATTGCGTCCGAAGCGCGTTCCAAGGCGATGGGCCGCATCGTCGATGGCTACACCAACATCCCCACGCTGAAGCTGTTCGCCCACGGCGGACGCGAGCAGGCCTACGTGGCCGAGTCGATCCAGGAGCTGGCAGTCAAGCACCGCGCGCAGACCCGGGTGACCACCGGCATGGACCTGACCATCGCCATCGTCAACGGTTTCCTGATTGCCGGTACCTGTGGCCTGGCCCTGTGGCTGTGGAATGGCGGCCACATCACCGTCGGCGCGATCACGCTCGCGACCGGCCTGGTGATCCGCATCCACAACATGTCCGGCTGGATCATGTGGACCATCAACGGCATCTTCGAGGACATCGGCACGGTACAGGATGGCATCACCACCATCGCCCAGCCGCTGACCGTGCAGGACCGCGAGGATGCGGTACCGTTGCAGGTGACCCGCGGTGGCGTGCACTTCCAGGACATCCACTTCCACTATGGCAAGAAGGGCGGCGTGATCGCCGGCCTCGACCTGGTGGTGAAGCCGGGTGAGAAGATCGGCCTGGTCGGTCCCTCCGGCGCCGGCAAGTCGACCCTGGTCAACGTGCTGCTGCGCCTGTACGACCTGGAGAGCGGCCGCATCCTGATCGACGGTCAGGACATTGCCCACGTCACCCAGGAAAGCCTGCGCCAGCAGATCGGCGTGGTCACCCAGGACACCTCGCTGCTGCATCGCTCGATCCGCGACAACCTGTTGTATGGCCGTCCAGACGCAACCGAAGAGCAGTTGCGCGCTGCCGTGGCCAAGGCGCGTGCCGAAGCCTTCATCGACACGCTGGTGGACGGGCAGGGGCGTCGCGGCTACGACGCGCATGTCGGCGAGCGTGGCGTGAAGCTCTCCGGCGGCCAGCGCCAGCGCATCGCCATTGCCCGCGTGCTGCTGAAGGACGCCCCGATCCTGGTGCTGGACGAAGCCACCTCGGCGCTGGACTCGGAAGTGGAAGCGGCGATCCAGGACAGCCTGGATGAGCTGATGGGCGGCAAGACGGTGATCGCGATCGCGCACCGGCTGTCGACCATCGCGCGCATGGACCGGCTGGTGGTGATGGACCAGGGCCGCATCGTCGAGACCGGCAGCCATGCCGAGCTGATTGCCGCCGGTGGCCTGTACGCACGGTTGTGGGCGCGGCAGACCGGTGGTTTCGTGGCGGCCGATCAGTAACGGTTTCGGAGTCGGATCCCTTTCAGGAGGAAAGGGCTCTGACCCCGGCGTGTCTCAGGAGACCTGCATGATCCGATGCCTGCGCCCACTGCTGCTGGCACTTGGTTTGGCCACAACGGCCGCAGCCGCGGCGACGGCACCCGTGCAAGGCGAACAGCTCGAGCAGGTCGTCCTGCTCAGCCGCCACAACCTGCGCGCGCCGGTGGTCGCGTCGGGCGCCCTGGCCCATGCCACGCCAGAGCACTGGACACGCTGGGACGTAAGCCCCGGCGAGCTGACCACCAAGGGCGGCGTGCTGGAGGTCTACATGGGCCGCTACATCGGCCAGTGGGTGCGCCAGGCGCAGCTGCTGCCGGGGTCGGGTTGCCCGCAGCGGGCTGACTTCCACGCCCATGCCAACAGCCTGCAGCGCACCCAGGCCACCGCGCAGTTCTTCGTTGCCGGCGCATTCCCGGGTTGTCATGTGGAGGTCGAGCAGCGCAGGGCGCTGGGCACGATGGATCCGTTGTTCAATCCGGTGATCCACCGTGACGACGCGGCCTTCCGCAAGCGCGCGCTGGCGGCAATGCAGCAGGCGCTGGCCGCAGCAGATCTGGCACCGGCACTGTCCGCAGTGGAGGCGATCACCCTCTACCCGCAGTCGGCGGCCTGTGCGGGGCGCAGCGACTGCCATCTGACGCTGGCCGACACGACCTTCAGTGCGGAGCCGGGCAAGGAGCCACGCGCTTCGGGTTCACTGGCACTGGCCAGCGGTCTGGTCGATGCCCTGCTGATGGAGCATTACCAGGGAAGTGGCGTTCCGCGCGAAGGTTGGGGCCGCTTGAACGCGGAACGCCAATGGCAGGCGCTGGCGCAGATCCGTAACGGCTACCAGGACATCCTGTTTGGCACCCCTGACGTGGCACGGGACGTGGCCGCGCCGCTGCTGGCGGAGCTCGATGCCTTGTTCGACGATCCGGCGTCGCCCAAGGTGAGCCTGCTGGTCGGCCACGATTCGAACATCGGTTCGGTGCTGGCCGCAATGGGAATCGGTGACTACCGGCTGCCAGGGCAGTACGAGAAGACGCCCATTGGTGGCCTGCTGCAGTTCGAGCGTTGGCGTGACCGCCGGAGCGGTGGCGAGCGGTTCCGCTTGGCCTACGTCTATCCGACCTCCGCGCAGCTACGCGATGCCGTGCCGCTGACCGAGGCGCAGCCGCCGGGGCGCGTCGTGCTGTCCTTGCCAGGCTGCAATCGGCAGGGCTGCAGCCCTGCGCAGTTCAAGCACCTGCTGCAGCGGGGCCTTCGCTGGAACTGAAACAGAGGGCTATCGCAGCGGTGTGCGCACGATGCCCTGCGCGGCCATCAGCGTGAGGTCGCCGCCCAGCCGTGGCGAGTGGAACGGTCCGCGCGCATGCGCGGCGTCGAACACGCCGCCATCCGGTGAGCGCAGGCGGTAGAACTCGACCCAGCCGCTGGCCTGCAGGGGCAACTGGGCAACGCCGGTGTGCTGGTTGAACCATGCAGGGTCCCTGCTGCCTTCGATGACCCGTCGCGCCAGGCGGTCGATCGCGTGATCCCTGCTCGCATACCAGTCCTGGCCGCGCAGACGCGCCAGCTCGGCCATCATCACCAGTGGCGCCAATGCGTAGTCGTGGTAGTGCAGGGCCCGTTGCCCGCGGGCCATCTCCAGCGGCAGGCTGCCATCGTCCTGGATGTCATCGATGCCCTTCTGGAACGCGGCGTGGCCGGCCTGCCACAGCGCATCGTCGTCGGTGGCCAGTCCGGTGGCCAGCACGCCCAGGCCGCCCCAGTAGTAGTGGTTGTTGCGGCGCCGTTTCGGGTTGTCCCAGTACCCCAGGTTGGCCCGTGCCAGCTTCTGCAGCCAGGGATCGATGCGCGCACGCTGGCGGCCATCGGCCTGGTCGTGCACTTTCAGGTAGGCCATCGCCACTGCATCGAGCATCCATTGCCGCATGTAGAACGACTGATCGTTGTTGACCCGGATCATCTGCCCGAGCATGGCGCCATCGTCGGCCCACGCCCCCAGCCAGTTCAGCGTGCACTGTGCGGCTGCCGAGTCACCGTCGCGCAGGTAGTCATCGCTCATGCGCGCCACGTCGGCGGCATAGCGGTCCAGCGGTGCAGTGGCGTCCCTGTTCTGCTGCTGCAGTGCCGGGTCGATCACCGAGCCGACCTTGTCGGTGTAGTAGCCAAGCGCGCGGATGTCCGGCTGGCCGGGCGGCGGCGCGGGGCAGGCGGCGAAGGCACCCGCACTGGCCAGCAGCGTGGACAGCAGGGCGAGGCGAAGCAAGGGGAGAGACATTGGAAACCGGCGGAAGGGGGAATCCGGCGAACGATGCGCCTGGCCATGTTGCCGGCACGTGATGCGGAGATGGCCTGGCGATCCCCCACAAACAGATCGGCCCGGGTTTCCCCGGGCCGCTCCGCTTCATCTCACACCGTCCCGATCACTCGATCGGCTGGTCCAGCATCAGCTGGCGTGCGAAACGCACCGGCGGTGCGCCGTAGGACAGCATCTGGTCGTGGTAGGCCTTGAGGTTGAACTTGTCGCCCAGCTTCTCCTGCACCGCCTTGCGGGTGTCGAAGTGTTCCTGCGCGCCGACGAAGTAGGTCGGCAGCTGTGCCGAGGTCAGCTGCGCACGCACCCACTTGCCGGCCGCTTCGCTTTCCTGCTGGAACGCATCGTGGGTCATCAGGTGCATCGCCTTCTCGCGATCCCAGTTGTCCACGTGCACGCCCTGGTCGAGGATCGCGTTGGAGATCGTGCGCAGGTAGAACTTCAGCTGCACCAGGTGGAACAGCGGGTCGTTGTTGAGGTAGCCCTGCTCCTGCATCATGCGCTCGGTGTAGACCGCCCAGCCCTCGGCGAACAGGCCCGAACGCAGCACCGCACGCAGGGTGGAGGGGAACTTGGCCGAGTGCCAGCCTTCCAGGTAGTGGCCCGGGGTGCCTTCGTGGATGCTCAGCAGGTGGATCATGCGCGAGTTGTACTCACGCAGGAACGAGTCGACCTGCTTCTCGTTCCAGTCGTCCGGAATCGGCGACACGGCGTAGAAGGTCTTCAGGTTCTTGTCCAGCGGGCCCGGCGAATCGCAGTAGGCCACGGCCACGCCGCGCTGGAATTCCGGCATCAGGATGATGTCCACCGGCGCGCCGGGCAGGGTCATCAGGTCGTGTTCGCGCACGAATGCAGTGGACTGCGCCAGCGCGGCCTTGGCGTCGTCGACCACCTTGTCGCGAGCCGGCTTGTCGGCGTAGGCCAGTTCCAACGCGGCTTCGATTGCCTTCTGCTGCTGCTCGTCGGTCGGCTGGGCCGGCATCTCCGGCGCCCCCGGCTTGTCCTTCAGCACGGTCTGCGCGATGCCGTACATGTCCTGGCGAACGCGCGTCAGTTCGGCGCGCGCACGCTCACCGATCTGCTGGCGCGACAGCGAGGAGTTCAGCGCGAACTTCAGCTTCTGGTCGTACTTTTCCGCACCGATGCGGAAGTCGCCCTTGGCATTGGGTACCAGGGTCTTGTCCAGCCAGGTCTGCTGCTCGTCCACCGCCTTCTTCAGGCCCTCGATGGCCGCCTGCAGACGCTGCTGGTCGGCCTGCGGCAGTTCGCCGATGTGCGGGGTGATGAAGGTATCGACGATGCTGAGGATGCCCTTGTTCTGCTTGGCCACGGTCTCGGCGTGGATCTTCGGCACGCGGGCCGGATCCAGGTTCTCGCGCGCCTGGGCGAAGATCGCCGGCAGCTTTTCCATGCGCGCGGTGGCCGACTTCAGGCGTTCCGGCAGCGGCGCGAACTCGCGCGCCATCAGGCCATAGATCGCACTGCCGGCGACGCCGTTGTACAGCTGCGGGTCCCACTTGCCGGACTGCAGCACTTCGGCGTTCCAGATTTCCGACTGCAGCTGTTTGCGCAGGATCGCCGCGTCCACCTGGTTCTCGCGGCCCAGCTTGGCCACATCGATCTTGTCCAGCTCGCCCAGCAACGCCTTGTAGGCGTCCACGGTCTTCTGCTGGCCGGCGACGCTCAGGTCGTCCAGTTCGCTGTCGTAGCGGTGGTCACCGATCTGGGTGGCGCTGACCGGCGACAGCTGCATCCAGGTGTCCAGCGCGCGCTTGGACAGATCGGCGAAGGCGGCGTCGACCGCCGCGTCAGCGGCCTGCTGGCCGGCGGCCGGGGCGGCAGCGGTGGTCGGGGCGTCGGCTGGCTGGCAACCGGCCAGCGCAGCGACCAGGGCGAGGGCAAGAAGATGCGGGCGCATCGGCGTTCCTGTACAGGGGCAAACCCCGAGCATAGGGCCCTGGGGCTGCTTTGTCCCCGTGCCATAGGATTACCATGGATACAGACAAGGACCCTCCAGCGGAGCGCAGGACATGCAATACCAGGGAAGCTGCCATTGCGGCAGGATCGCATTCACCGTACAGGCCGAGGCGCCGATCAGCGACGTCCTCGACTGCAACTGCTCGCTGTGCCGCCGCCGCGGCGGCCTGCTGTGGTTTGCCCCGCGTGAGGCGTTCGAGCTGGTCACCGATCCGGCGGACGTAGCCACCTACCATTTCAACAAGGCCCACATCGACCATCACCACTGCCGCACGTGCGGCATCGCACCCTACAGCGAGGCGGTCGACCCGCGTACCGGCACGCCGATGGTGGCGGTGAACGTGCGCTGCGTACCGCAGGTGGATCTGGCCGGTCTTTCGGTCACTTCGTATAACGGAGCCGCACTGTGACGGGCGCGCGCGCCTGGACGCGGAGTCTGGCGATGCCGGTGGTGCTGCTGGCATTGGCGGGCTGCGCCAAGCAGGGCGACATGGCCGCCGATGCGGGCGCCCCGGCCGCCGAAGCGGCGGTCGCGTCGCCGGAAGGTGCGTTCCTGGCCTATGAACATGACGTGCAGGTGCAGCTGGAGGCGGCGAAGATCGCACCGCGCATCCAGCAGATCGCCCAGGCCTGCCAGAGCGCGAAGTTCGGCGACTGCGCGGTATTGCAGGTCGACCAGCGCAGTGGCGAGCAACCCAGCGGGGAGGTCAAGGTGCGCATCGCGCCGAAGGGCGCCGAGCCGCTGATCGCGATGGCCGGTGAGGGCGGCACGCTGCAGTCGCGCACCACCCGCGCCGAGGATCTGGCACAGGCCGTGGCGGACACGGCGCTGACCAAGGCGCGGCTGGAGAAGGAACACGCCCGTCTGCTGTCCTACCAGGACCGCAAGGACCTGAAGATCGAAGACCTGATGGCGATCACCACGCGCCTGTCGGAAATCGAGGCCGGCGTCGAGCAGGCCAACAAGGACGCCGCGCAGCAGCGTCGTCGCATCGATACCCAGCTGGTGACGCTGCACTTCGAGACCACCTCTGGCCAGCGCAGCCGCAGCGAGATCGGCGAGGCGCTGAGCGAATCGGGCGGCATCCTCGGCAGCAGCATCGCGTTCCTGATCCGCGCGGTGGCGGCCCTGCTGCCGGTGGGCGTGCTGGCCCTGGTCGTGGCCTGGGGGGCCCGCGCGTGGTGGCGTCGCCGCCGCCGCACGCTGCCGCCCAACGTCTGAGGTCAAGGCTGATGCCGGCCGCCGGCCGGCATCAGCCCTCGTCGGTCTCGTACTCGACGAACACATCCAGCTCCAGCGCCAGCTCCTGCACGGCGTCGCGTACCTTCTGCGCGGTGCTTTCATTGCCGACTTCCACTTCCAGCTCATGGATGCCGGGGCCGATGTCGTCGGACAGCCCGGCCGAACTGGAATCGTCGTCGTCCATGTGTGGCATCAGGTCGTCGATTTCCTCGACATGTTCGATGCCGTCCAGGCCGAGCAGCAGGTCGCTGATGGCACGGGCGTCGTCTTCGGTTCCGGTGATGCGCAGTCGCAGCATGGCCATGGCGTAGGTACGTTGTGGAGGTGCACGCAGCCTAGCCAGCATCGGGCAAAGAACGGGTGAGGGCGAAGTCAGGCAAGCGTGGCCGGGCGGCCGAGCAGGCTTTCCGGCAACGCCGGAACCGGCGTGCGCTCGTCCTGCGCCTGTTCCAGCAACCAGTCGATGAACAGGCGTGCGGCGGGGCTGGGAGGCTGTCCCTCGGCGTGCACCACGTGATACGCGTAGCGCGCCTTCAGTGCGGGGCCGGGCAGGCGCACCACCTCGTAACGCTGCAGGTAGGGCTGGGCGATGTGGGTGCGCGCCAGCACCGCGCCCATGCCATATACCGCCGCACGCATCGCATCGGTGCTGTCGGCGAAGGTGTGCATCGGTGGCAGCGGCGACGGGGGGCGCACGCCGGCGTGGCGGAACCAGTCGCGCCAGCCCTGCGGTGACAGGTCGGTGAGCAGCGGCAGGTCGGCGATGCGCGCCGGATCGAGCAGCGTTTCGACCCCGGCCAGCGCCGGTGAGGCCACCGGGAACAGGTAGTCATCCATCAGGTGCTGCGCACGCAGGCCCGGCCATTGGCCCAGCCCGTAGCGGATGCCGACTTCCGGTCCGTTGTCGTCGTAGCGATCCAGGCCGCTGCCGGTGTGCAGCTCGATGCGGATATGCGGATAGGCCTGGGTGAAGCGCGGCAGCCGGGGCAGCAACCAGCAGTAGGAGAGCGAGCGCAGCGTGGTGATCCGCAGCGGCACGCTGTCGGCATCCGGATGCAGGTGGTGGGCCACCGCCGCAACGTCGGTGAAGGCCGCGCTGGCGGCATCGGCCAGCTGCCGGCCCTCGGCGGTCAGGCGCACGCCGCGGGCGTGGCGCAGGAACAACCGGGTCTCGAGCACCTCCTCCAGGCGGCGCACGTGATGGCTGACCGCGCTGGCGGTCAGGTGCAGCTCCTGCGCGGCCTGGGCGAAGTTCTGGTGGCGCGCGGCGACCGCGAACACGGCCAGTGCGGGGAGCAGGGAAGGGCGTAGCTGCATGTCCAGCCTCAAACCATACTTGTGGCTGGCAGCGATACTACGCGCTTGTGCGGCGGGCGTCTGCGCCTGATCCTGTACGCCTTGACCAGGAACAGACGATGGACGGAGGCAGGGCATGAATGCGGTCCCACAGGCGGCCGAGCGCGACTGGCGCACGCCGCTGGAATTGACCCTGCTGGGCGCCATCTGGGGTTGCTCGTTCCTGTTCATGCGGGTGGCGGTGCCCTCGTTCGGCCCGTTCGCGCTGGTCGAGCTTCGGCTGGTGCTGGGTGCGCTGGTGCTGCTGCCGTTCCTGTGGCGCGCCCGCGCACAGTTCCCGCCACGGCGCTGGCTGTGGCTGGCACCGATCGGCCTGATCAACTCGGCGCTGCCGTTCGTGCTGTTCGCCTACGCGGCCGAGCAGGCACCGGCCGCGATCGGTGCGATCTGCAATGCGATGACCGTGCTGTTCGCCGCGCTGATCGCGTTCCTGTTCTTCGGTGAAAAGATCGGCATGCGCCGTGTGCGCGCGCTGCTGGTCGGCTTCGCCGGCGTGGTGGTCCTGGCCACGGCCAAGGTCTCGGGCCTGAGCATCGGCACTGCAGTGCTGGCCGGTGCGGCGGCCTCGCTGCTCTACGGCCTCGGCGTGAACCTGGTGAAGCGGCACATGACCGGCCTGCCCTCGGCCGCGGCCGCTGCTGCAACGCTGTCGTGTGCCTCGCTGTGGATGCTGCCGATGGCGGTGACCCACTGGCCGCAGGCGGCGATTCCACTGAAGGCCTGGGGCGCAGCGATCGCGCTGGGCGTCGCCTGTACCGGCCTGGCGTTCCTGATGTTCTACCGCCTGATCGGCCGCATCGGCCCGTCGCGTGCGTCGACGGTGACCTACCTGATTCCGCTGTTCGGCGCGGCGTTTGCGTGGTTGTTCCTGGGTGAGCCGGTGACGCTGCAGATGCTGATTGCGGGCGCGTTGATTCTGGGTAGCGTGGCGGTGAGTCAGAAGGGCTGAGGCGTTTTTGCACGTGGCACGTGCTGAAGGTGCTTCACTGTTCATGGGTGTCACTTTCTTTGCTCGTGCAAAGAAAGTAACCAAAGAAACACGCCGCCAGGTCCCGAGCCGGTGCTGCGCACCGGTACCCTGCGCTCCTCGGCCCGTCGAGGGACGGCGCGGGAACTCGCTGCGCTCAGACACCCGCGCCTCTTCGCCCTCGCCGGACCTGCGGTGCTCGGCTCGCTCAAGGCGGATCCAAGATCAAAGGCAGAAACGGTCGCTTCGCTCGCCGGGCCCGGCCCGGCACTACCAAGCATCGTCGTGCAGCTGTGGCTCTTGACCTTGGGTCCGCCTTGAGTGAGCCGAGCATCGCAGGGGAATCAGGGGCGAAGAGGTGCCGATGTCTGAGCGCAGCGAGTTCGGCACCGTCCCCTGATTCACCGAGAAGCGCAGGGGACCGACGTGCGAAGCACGGCGGCTCGCGACCTGGCGGCGCGTTTCTTTTGGTTACTTTTCTTTTCGCGCGAAAAGAAAAGTGACGCCCATGAACAGGGAAGCACCTTCAGCACGCGTCACGCGCAGGAAACCATCACCGCACCGGCACCGGAATATTGCACAGATCGATATGCCCGGCCGGACGCTTGTAGAAATCATCCACGCGATTGCGCCGCGCCTCCACCGTATCGGCGAAGGTCTTCGAATCGGTACGCAGTACCTGGATCGGCGTGCGCTCGGCCGCCGGCACGTCGCTGGCGCGGCGGATCGATACGATCGGCGTACGCAGCGTCGGGTCGGTGTAGAAGCCCATCGGCGCCGGCCCACGCGGCGTCGCGCTGAGCAGCTCCATGCCCTTCAGTACGCGACCGACCAGGGTGATGTTGCGGTCCAGCTGGCGCGGCGACTGCCCGGTCACCACGTACAGTTCGGCGCCGATGCTGCTGTCCTCTTCGTTGCTGCGGCCCGCGCCCAGCATGCCGTAGCAGTGCGCCAGCCAGGCCTTGCCGGCCTGCGGGTCCTGGCCGACCGGGAAGCCGTCGACGAAACCGGTCTGCGCGGCCCAGCCATCACGGTCCGGCAGCACGCTGACCTTCAGGCCGGCGCTGGCGCGCTCGAACTCGGCCGGCAGCTTGCGTGCGGCACTGCCGAACGGCTTGGCCTTGGCCGCATCATCGGCGTCGGCATCGCCGAACTGCACCACGAAGTTGTCCTGCGAACGGTAGATGCTGGTGCCGTCCCAGAAATGCTCGCGGGCGAAGGTCTGGATGTTGGCGACATGGCGCGGGGCGAACTGCGGTGCCAGCTCGATGATGACCCGACCGGCCGGCAGGTCCATGTACAGCAGGTTGGCCGGGTCCGGGGTGCGCCAGTCGCTGGCCGCCGAGGCGTCGAGGATCTGCTGCGGGCTGCGGTAGGGCGTGGCCGCGCTGGCGAGGGCGGGCAGCAGGCAGGACAGGGCGAGGGCGGTCAGGACAAGGCAACGGCGGTGCGGCATGGGAACCCCGGAACATGAACGAGGCTTCGATTCTGCGCGAGCCGCGCAGTCGCGCCAACCGGCAGAGTGACTAACGACACATTCGCTATACCGAACTTCGCACTACTGTGGACTTCAACGTAGTGGAGGGCCGGTCATGTCCGAGGACGATGTCCACCTGAAGAAGTTCCAGAAGGAGCTCAGCGCCGGAACGGTATCGCTGGCCCTGCTGGCGGTGCTGGCCCGGGCCGGGGAGCCGCTGTACGGCTACCTCATTGCCAAGGAGCTGGAGCGGGTGGGCGAGGGCGTGCTGAGCGGCAAGCAGAGTGCGCTGTACCCGGTGCTGCGCAACCTGGAGGGCGCCGGCCTGCTGGAAAGCCACGTGGAGCCGTCCAGCAGCGGTCCGCCGCGCCGCTACTACCGCATCAATGAACGCGGCCGCGAAGTGCTGGCGCAGTGGCGCCAGGCCTGGCAGGCCACCCGCGATTCCGTCGATTCCGTGTTGGAGGGGGTACCGCAATGAACGACCCGAGCCTGGCAGGCCGCGCCCTGCCCACGACCATCCCGCAGTACCTGGCGCAGCTGCGGGCGGCGCTGGAAGGCGCCGACCCGGCGATGGTGCAGGACGCGCTGTATGACGCCGAGGAATACCTGCGCTCGGAGCTGGCGGCGCAGCCCGGCCGCAGCGAAGCCGAGGTCATCGCCGACGTGGCCGGCAGCTATGGCGCCCCGGATGAAGTGGCCGAGATCTACCGCGAGACCGAAGTGACGGTGAATCGCGCGCTGCGCACGCCGCGTGCGGACACCGCGCCGGTGCTGCGTGCGGCGGCCGAAGCCAGTGGCGTCGAGCCGGCCGCACCGCCGCCGGCACCGGTGCCGCGTTCGCTGCTGGCGCGCTTCTTCGGCGTGGTGGCCGATCCGCACACCTACGGCGCGCTGTTCTACATGCTGCTGTCGCTGGCCACGGGCATCTTCTTCTTCACCTGGGTGGTGACCGGCCTGTCGCTGTCGCTCGGCCTGCTGATCCTGATCGTCGGCATTCCGCTGACCGTGCTGTTCTTCGGCTCGGTGCGCGGGCTGGCGCTGCTGGAAGGTCGGCTGGTGGAAGCGTTGCTGGGCGAGCGCATGCCGCGCCGCCCGCGCTACACCGACCGCAGCCGCACCTGGCTGCAGCGCATCGGCGACATGTTCACCGACGGGCGCACCTGGCTGACCCTGCTGTACTTCGTGCTGATGCTGCCGCTGGGCATCATCTACTTCACCATCGCGGTGACGTTGCTCTCGCTGTCGCTGAGCCTGATCTGGGCGCCGGTCGCGGCGATCTTCAGTGGTGACATCCCGGGCGTGTACATCAACGACGTGAATGTACTGCCGATGGCGGCCTCGCCGCTGGTGGCGATCACGTTGGCCGCGGCCGGCGCGCTGCTGCTGGTGCTGACCCTGCACATGGCCCGTGGCATCGGCAAGCTGCACGGGCTGATCGCCAAGAACCTGCTGGTGCGGTTGTAACAGGCCAAGGGTCGGATCCCTTTCCGTTGGAAAGGGCTCCGACCCCTGCCGGGAATCAACCCGCTTTCCGGCGCAACGGGGTGACGTTGCTCTTCTTCTTCGTAGCCTTCGCCGCCGGTGCTTCGGCATGCGCGGCGAAGAAATCACGCACCTTCGGGTACACCACTTCGCGCCAGCGACGGCCACTGAAGATGCCGTAGTGCCCCGCACCTTCGACGATGAAATGCTCGCGGCGATCGGCCGCGATGCCGGTGCACAGCGCCTGCGCCGCCTCGGTCTGGCCAAGGCCGGCGATGTCGTCCAGCTCGCCTTCGATGCTCAGCAGCGCGGTATCGCGGATTGCCGACGGATCGACCTTCTCGCCGTTCACCACCCACTCGCCACGCGGCAGCAGGAAGTCCTGGAACACCACGCGGATGGTGTCCAGGTAGTACTTGGCCGGCATGTCCAGCACCGCGTTGTACTCGTCGTAGAAGCGACGGTGCGCGTCGGCGTCTTCCAGGTCGCCCTTGACCAGGTCGGTGTAGAAATCCCAGTGCGAGCTGAAGTGGCGGCTCGGGTTCATCGACAGGAAGCCGGCGTGCTGCAGGAAGCCCGGGTACACGCGACGACCGGCACCCGGATAGCTGGCCGGCACGGTGTGGATGACGTTGTTCTCGAACCACGACAGCGGGTTCTGCGTGGCCAGGTTGTTCACTGCGGTCGGGCTGCAGCGCGCATCGATCGGGCCACCCATCATCACCAGCGTGCGCGGCGTCGGTTCGCCACGGCTGGCCATCAGCGAAACCGCAGCCAGCACCGGTACGGTCGGCTGGCACACGCTCACCACGTGCAGGCGCTCCACGCCGAGGTGGCGGATGAACTCCTGGATGTAGGCGATGTAGTCATCCAACCCGAACTCGCCTTCGCTGGACGGCACCATGCGCGCGTCGACCCAGTCGGTGACGTACACGCGGTGGTCGCGCAGCAGCGTACGCACGGTATCGCGAAGCAGCGTGGCGTGGTGGCCCGACAGCGGCGCCACCACCAGCACGAACGGCTGGTTGAGCATGGTGTGCAGCTGGTCGGCTTCATTGCTGTGGCGCTTGAAGCGCAGCAGCTTGCAGAACGGCTTGCTCACTTCCTCGTGCACGACGATCGGCACGCGCTCGCCTTCGACCTCGATTTCGTTGATGCCCCACTCGGGCTTCTCGTAATCCTTGCCGATGCGATGGAAGAGTTCATTGACCGCCGCCAGGCGATCGGCACCGGGCATCTGCGACCACCAATGGCCCGGGTTGGCGAAGAACTTGGCGTTGGCCTGGGCCTGGTGCACCCACGGGGCGAGCAGGTTGCGGGTCAGTTCGTGCAGTTGATAGAGCATGACGACCGAATATGTATGGTCATATGTTGCCGCGCAGCATATCCCATCCGGGTGTCCCGCAGGTTAAGTCGGCTGAAAATAATGAATCCGGATTCACATCCGCTCCAGCGCGGCCGCATCGCCTGCCAGGGCGGGGCCGAGCCAGCAGTGCGACCCTACCGGCTGCAGGCCCTGGCGGGTCAGCTCACGCCGGTACCAGCGCGCCGGGCGCGCCTGGAAGCCGTCGTGGTCGCCTTCGAACGCGTCCTCGGCGGCGAAGGTCTCCAGGAAGGCCACCCCGCCGGTCAGCTCGGCCAGGCCGGCCAGGCCGGCGCGCAGTTCACGGTTGGGCACGTAATGCATCACGTCCGAGCAGACCAGCAGGTCGACCGGTGCGCAGGGCCGCAGCCAGGCGAAATCGCCGAAGCGCGCCAGGTGCAGGTTGCGGGTCCTGCCGTAGCGGCGCACAGCGTACTCGCTGCCGTCGAAGCCAAGGTATTCGACCTTCGGACGCAGCTTCAGCAGCGGCGCGCGCCAGGCGCCTTCACCGCAGCCGATGTCCAGCACGCTGCGGATCGGCCGCTCCAGGTAGTACTCGGCGCTGGCCACGGCCAATGCGACCTTGCGCGCCAGGCGGGCGCTGCCGCCGATGTCGGCACGGCGGTACCAGCGTTGGAAGTAGGCGGCATCGTAGGTCTTGTCCATGGGGCGGTGCGCGATCGGCGGAAAACGGCGCCTATCGTACGGTGTTGCGACGCGCCATGCGTCGATGTGTCGCGGCATGCGTGGCTGCGGCGGCTTCGCCACGGCATGCGAGAATGGCCGCCAACCTACGCCAGCCGCCGGAGCGAGCGCATGCAGAGCTACTACTGGGTCAAGACCTTCCACATCGTGTTCGTGGTGGCGTGGATGGCCACGGTGTTCTACCTGCCGCGCATCCTGGTCAACCTGGC
This sequence comes from Stenotrophomonas sp. YJH_SMC_29, assembly GCF_059371235.1. NCBI lineage: Bacteria > Pseudomonadati > Pseudomonadota > Gammaproteobacteria > Lysobacterales > Lysobacteraceae > Stenotrophomonas > Stenotrophomonas sp. YJH_SMC_29. The sequence continues at coordinate 39,534 of NZ_JCAFUK010000008.1, forward strand.
TGAAACCGCGGGCCAGCCAGCGGTGACCGAGCGCCTGCAGCTGATGGGCCTGCGTCTGTACCGCTTCGGCCACTCGATGTTCGGGCTGGCGTTCCTGCTCGGCCTGGTGCTGTGGCTGGGCTACAAGGTCATCCCCGATTTCCCGACCATGGTCGCTCCGGGCGGCGCCGGTTGGCTGCACGCCAAGCTGGGCCTGGTGGTGCTGCTGCTGGTGTATTTCGGCTGGACCGGTCGCCTGCTCAAGGGCGTGGCCAAGGGCCGGGCGCTGCCGTCGTCGCGCGCGCTGCGCTGGATCAACGAGATCCCGCTGCTGGCGTTCATTCCCATCGTGTGGCTGGTGCTGGCCAAGCCGTTCTGAGGCGGGGTCACCTGCGCCCGGTAGATCCACGCCATGCGTGGATGCTGTCAGGGCGCAAACGAAGGAGCCGGGCAAATGCCCGGCTCTTTCATTTCTGCAATCACCTCGTGTTGCCGGCCAGCGGCCGGCCCTACAGGGCTTAGGCTGCTTCGTACGTGCCGTAGCTGCGCAGGCGCGTGTAGCGCTGCTCCAGCAGCTGTTCGGTGGACAGCGCGTCCAGTGCGTCCAGTTCGTTCAGCAGCACCGCCTTCAGGCGCTTGGCCATCTGGGTCGGGTTGCGGTGGGCGCCACCGGTCGGCTCGCGCACGACCTTGTCGACCAGGCCCAGGCTCTTCAGGCGCGGCGCGGTCAGGCCCAGCTGCTCGGCCGCCTCCTTGGCCTTGCCGGCGTCCTTCCACAGGATCGAGGCGCAGCCTTCCGGGGTGATGGTCGAGTACACCGCATATTCCAGCATGACGGTGCGGTCGCCCACGCCCAACGCCAGTGCGCCGCCGGAGCCGCCTTCACCGATCACGGTGCAGATGATCGGCACCTTCAGCTCGGCCATCTCGATCAGGTTGCGCGCGATTGCTTCGGACTGGCCGCGCGATTCGGCGTCGATGCCCGGCCAGGCGCCTGCGGTGTCGATCAGGGTCAGCACCGGCAGGCCGAAGCGCTCGGCCATCTTCATCAGGCGCAGCGCCTTGCGGTAACCCTCCGGCTTGGGCATGCCGAAGTTGCGCTTGATCTTTTCCTTGGTGTCGCGGCCCTTCTGGTGGCCGATCACCATCACTGCGCGGCCATTGATGCGGGCCAGGCCGCCCATGATGGCCTTGTCGTCGGCGAAGGCGCGGTCACCGGCCAGCTCCTGGAACTCATCGCAGATGATGCGGATGTAGTCGGCGGTGTACGGCCGCGACGGGTGGCGGGCCAGCTGCAGCACCTGCCACGAGGTCAGGTTGCGGAAGATCTGCGCGGTGCGCACGCGCAGCTTGTCCTGCAGCGCATGCACTTCCGCCTCGACATTGACCGCCGGCCCGGCGCTGGCGTTGCGCAGCTCCTGGATCTTGGCTTCCAGGTCGGCGATGGGTTGCTCGAAGTCGAGGTAGTTCGGATTCATCGGAAGCCGTCGTGTAAAGAAGGGGGCAATTCTAGCCGAATGCGTGCAAACCGCCCGTACGCCTTCGTCTGGAAGGCGACGGTAGCGCAGGCGGGCAGGGCGCGCCAGTCAGTTCAGGGCACCACCAGGGCGCTGCGGCCCATCAGCTGCCCGCGCTGGGAGACGAAGTCGTTGTAGGCCTCGTTGGCCTCCCGGCCGAGGTTGGCGCCGAGGGTCGCGGTGGCCGAGGTGAAGGCCATCTGCGCGTCGAAGTCCTGCTTGCGCAGGGCCTTCTGTTCATCGGCGGTGGTGGCCTTCAGCCAGCGCGCATAGACCTCGCGCAGCGGCGCGGCATGCGCCTCGAAGGCGGGGTCAAGGGCCGGCAGGCTGGCCGGGGCCGGCTCTAGGCTGAATGCCGGCGCGACGTAGCCGGCCGGCTGTTCGCGCTTGAACGCGCCGGGCTGGCCCATGCCTTCCTCGACGTAGGTGATGAAGTCCGGGGCGGTGAACACCTTTGCCACGATCTGGCCGCCGCTGGAATCGACATGGGCCACCACCTTTTCCTTCGGGAACGGCTCGCGCACGCCGTAGGTCCAGGTCTTGTCGATGAACAGGTCGTGGCGCTTCTCGAAGGGACCTTCGAAGTCGACGCCGCCCAGTTCGATGCCGGCCGTGCCGGTGCCGAAGTTCTTCAGCTTGCTCTCGTCGGTGACATAGACCTCGCGGGCGATCACGTACTCGCTCAGGGTCGGGTTGATCAGGCCGCCACGGCCGTCGACGTAGACGATGAAGCGCACATCACCGAGCTTTTCGGTATGCAGGCGATGCTCGCCGACAGCGAGCGAGACCGGGCGCGAACCGTGTGCGGCCACCGGCAGGTCCTGGCCGTCGATGCTCAGCGCCAGCGGCGTGTCGGTCGGGTTGTCGATCTGGAACTCGATCTTCGACGGGGAGCAGGCGGCCAGGGCCAGTGCGGCAGCGAACGGGAACAGCAGGGTCTTCATCGGCAATCGTCCTTGATACATGGAACGCGGAAACGGGAAAACCACGGAGCCAGCCTCAGCTGGCCCAGGGGGGGCTGTAACGCACCTTCAGCGTGCGCACGGCAGGATCGGCGCGCAGCGCCTCCATCAGCTTGGAATCGATGCGCACCGCGCTCTGCCCGGACACATCAAGCATGCCGGCGACGCCGCCGTGCGGCCCCTTCAGCAGCAGGTCCAGGCGCAGTGGCGTCCGCCCCGGGCGATGGCGGTCGAGCAGCGCATCGATGCGCTCCCAGACCGGGCGCTGCTGGCGCAGGTCCAGCCGCAGCGACAACCGTGTGGCGTAGTTGGCGCAGACTTCATCGAAGTCCCAGCACTGGCGGATGCGCAGCGCGAAGCCGCCGTTGAACTCGTCCTCGCGCAGGCCGCCCTTGACCACCAGGATGCGGTCCTTGGTCATCAGGTGGCCGAACTCGGCCATCGCGTCGGAGAACGCGCTGCACTCGACGCGGCCGCGGCCATCTTCCAGCTGGATGAAGATCTGGCTCTCGCCCTTGCGGCGCACGCCGACCACCTGGCCGGCCAGCACGGTCTGCACTTCCGGCCGCCAGCGCTTTTCGCCGCCGCCGCCGCCGCCGCTGTTGGCACTCCAGATCTTCTCCACCGAACCCAGGTCGTTGCCGACCAGGTCGCGCACATCGTCGCGCCAGGGATCGAACGGGTGGCCGCTCAGGTAGAAGCCCAGCGTGTCGCGCTCGCCGTTCAGGCGCTGCAGCAGCGGCCATTCTTCGGCCTCGGGCAGGTCCAGCTGGATCGACACGGCGCTCGGGTCGGGACCGCCGAACAGCGAGTTCTGCCCGGAGGCACGTTCGCGCGCCATCTGGTCGGTGGCCTTGATCACTTCCGGCAGCTGCAGCATCAGCGAGGCCCGGTTGCGGCCGAGCTCGTCCAGCGCACCGCAGTTGATCATCGCTTCCAGGGTACGGCGATTGAGCTTGGCCGAACCAACGCGCGTGCAGAAGTCGAGCAGGTCCTTGAACGGGCCGCCCTTCAGTCGTTCCTCGACCACTGCTTCGCAGGCGCCCTGGCCGACGCCCTTGATTGCACCGAGGCCGTACTGGATGGTGTCCGGCGTCACCGCTTCGAACATGAAGGCCGACTGGTTCACCTTGGGCGGCAGTACGGTCAGGCCGAGGTTGCGCACTTCGTCGAGGAAGCCGACCACCTTGTCGGTGTTGTCCAGATCGGACGACAGCGTGGCCGCCATGAACTCGGCCGGGTAGTGGCGCTTCAGCCATGCGGTCTGGTAGCTGACCAGCGCGTAGGCGGCGGCGTGCGACTTGTTGAAGCCGTAGCCGGCGAACTTCTCCATCAGGTCGAAGATTTCGTCGGCCTTGGGGCCATCGACGCCGCCCTTGGCTGCACCTTCGCGGAAGATCTCGCGGTGCTTGGCCATTTCCGCCGGCACCTTCTTGCCCATCGCGCGGCGCAGCAGGTCGGCGCCGCCCAGCGAGTAGCCGCCGACGATCTGCGCCATCTGCATGACCTGCTCCTGGTACACCATGATGCCGTAGGTGTCCTTCAGGATGGCTTCGGTGCGCGGATCGGGATAGATGATCTCTTCCTGCCCGTGCTTGCGCGCGTTGAACGAAGGAATCAGGTCCATCGGGCCGGGGCGGTACAGCGACACCAGCGCGATCAGGTCTTCGAAGCGGTCGGGGCGCGCATCCTTCAGCAGGCGGCGCATGCCGGAGGATTCGAACTGGAACACCGCGCCGGTGTTGCCGTTGGCGAAGATGTCCTTGTAGGTAGGCGCATCGTCGAGGGGGATCGCGGCGATGTCGACCGGCGGGATGCCCGCGCGTTCGTGGCGCTTGTTGATCGCCTTCACTGCCCAGTCGATGATGGTCAGCGTGCGCAGGCCGAGGAAGTCGAACTTCACCAGGCCCACTTCTTCCACGTCGTTCTTGTCGAACTGGGTGACCGGGTTCTTGCCGAGCCCGTTCTCGTCATGTTCGGCGTACAGCGGGCAGAACTCGCTCAGTGGCTCGGGCCCGATCACCACGCCACCGGCATGCTTGCCGGCGTTGCGGGTCAGGTCTTCCAGCTGCAGCGCCAGGTCGATCAGGTCGCGGACATCGTCCTCGGTCTCGTAACGCTGGATCAGTTCGGCCGAGGCCATTTCCGAGCTGGGGCCTTCCTTGCCCTTGCCCAGCGCATCCTTGAGGTGGATGCCCAGGATGTTCGGGATCAGCTTGGAGACGCCGTCCACCAGGCCGTACGGGAAACCGAGCACGCGGCCGGAGTCGCGCACCACCGCCTTGGCGGCCATGGTGCCGTAGGTGATGATCTGGCTGACGCGTTCGCGCCCGTACTTGCGCGCAACGTAGTCGATCACCTCGTCGCGACGGTCCATGCAGAAGTCGATGTCGAAGTCGGGCATCGACACGCGTTCGGGGTTCAGGAAGCGCTCGAACAGCAGGTTGTACGGCAGCGGATCCAGGTCGGTGATCTTCAGCGCCCATGCCACCAGCGAGCCGGCACCCGAACCACGGCCGGGGCCGATCGGAATGCCCTGGTTCTTGCCCCACTGGATGAAGTCGGCCACGATCAGGAAGTAGCCGGGGAAGCCCATCTTGATGATGGTGTCGAGCTCGAACTCCAGGCGCTCGAAGTAGTCTTCGCGGGTCTTGCCCGGCGCCAGCGGATTCTTCTCCAGGCGCTCTTCCAGGCCATCACGCGACATCTTCTGGATCCAGGTGTCCAGGGTCTCGTCGTCGGGCACCGGGTAGTTGGGCAGGAAGTAGGTGCCCAGCCGCATCTCGATGTTGCAGCGCTCGGCCAGCGCCAGCGTGTTGTCGATGGCATCGGGAATGTCGGCGAACAGCGCGCACATTTCTTCGGCCGACTTCAGGTACTGCTGGTCGCTGTACTCGCGCGGGCGCTTGGGATCGTCCAGCACGCGGCCGGTGGAAATGCACACGCGCGCTTCGTGCGCGCTGAAGTCCGACGGCGACAGGAAGCGCACGTCATTGCTGGCCACCACCGGCAGGCCACGCTGGCCGGCGGCCATCAGCGCGAACTGGTTGAAGGTCTCCTCGCCCTCGCGGCCGGTGCGGGTCAGCTCCAGGTGCAGGCCATCGCCGAACACGCGCTGCCAGTCGGCCAGCTGCTGCTCGGCCAGCTCATGCTTGCCGTCCAGCGCCAGGCGCCCGGCCAGGCTCTGGCGCCCGGCCAGCGCGAACAGGTTGGCGTTGCCGGCCTTCAGCCAGTCCGGGTGGATGGCCACGCCGCCTTCGGGGCGATGGCCTTCCATCCAGGCGCGGGTCAGCAGCCGCGACAGGCTCAGGTAACCCTCGCGATCGCGGCACAGCAGGGTCATCCGCCATGGGTCCTGGCCTTCCTCGGCGATCAGCACGTCGGCACCGGCGATCGGCTTGATGCCGACGCCTTCGGCGGCCTTGTAGAACTTGACCAGGGCGAACAGGTTGTTGAGGTCGGTCACCGCCAGCGCGGGCAGGCCGAGTTCGACCGAGCGCGACAGCAGGTTGGCCTGCTTGGCCTTCTTCGGGTCCGCCTGGTCCGGCTTGGCCGGCACGCGGATGGTCGAGTCCGCCAGCGAGAACTCGGTGTGGACGTGGAGATGTACGAAGCGGGAGTTGGACATGCCGGACCAGGTTGGAGCGCGCGGGCCCCGGGTGCTGACGGAGGTTCGTCGCCGGGGTCGGAAGCGCTGGAGTGCCCGGTCAGGGTAGCGAGGGCAGGGGGTGGCGACAAGCTCTTGACGGCACGCGATATCGCATTCGCGCTATCGCTTGCCACGGTTCGCAGGCGAGCCGCGGGCCCTGTCCTGCCGTGCTTCCACACCCCCGCGTCGCTGGCGCGTCCCCCCGGCTCGGGGGCACTCCTCACCGCACGGCTTGTCGCTGTCGGCGGCCGTTCAGGCGATCGCGGGGCCGCGGGTGGTGTCCAGGCACTCACGTACCGGGGCGAAGCTGCGTCGATGCTCCATGCAGGGGCCGTGTTCACGCAGGGCGGCCAGGTGGGCCGGCGTGCCATAGCCCTTGTGCTGCTCGAAGCCGTACTGCGGGTGGCGGGCGTGGACGTCCTGCATGTAACGGTCGCGCGAGACCTTGGCCAGGATCGACGCCGCCATGATCGCGCGGTCGATGCCGTCGCCACCGATGAGCGCCTGGGCCGGCAGCACCAGGCCCTTGGGCACCACGTTGCCGTCGATGCGGGCGAAGCCGGCCACGTGGGCGACCGCTGCCACCACCTCGCGCATGCCCTGCAGGGTGGCCTGGTAGATGTTCAGGCGGTCGATGGTGTCGACGTCCACCAGCACCACGTGCCAGGCCAGCGCACGCTCGATGATGCGGTCATGCAGCTGTTCGCGGCGTGCCGCCGTCAGCTGCTTGGAGTCGTCCAGGCCGTTGATGCGTGGCCGCGACGGGTCGAACACCACCGCCGCCACTGCCACCGGCCCGGCCAGCGGGCCACGGCCGGCCTCGTCGACGCCGGCCACCAGACGCTCCGGCTCGACCACGGCCACACCGTCGAACAGGGTCAGGCTGGCTGCGGCGGCGTGACGGCGGCTCATGGCTGTGCCTGGTCGCGCATCAGCAGTTCGCCGACGGCGTCGGCGGCACGCGCCGAGGCGTTGCGGCGCAGGCGTTCGTGCAGGCGCACGTAGGTATCCTGCAGATCGGTCACCCGCTGCGGGTGGTCAAACCACTGCTGGATGGCCGCGGCCAGCCGGTCCGGCGTGCAGTCGTGCTGCATCAGTTCCGGCGCCAGGTCCTGGCCGGCCAGGATGTTGGGCAGGGCAAAGCGGTCGACCTTGATCAGCCCAAGCGCCTTCACCAGGCGATAGGTCAGCTCGTTGACGCGGTACCCGACCACCATCGGCCGCTTCACCAGCATCGCTTCCAGGGTCGCGGTGCCCGACGCCAGCACCACCACGTCGGCGGCGATCATCGCGTTGCGCGCCTGGCCATCCAGTACATGCGAGTAGGCCACCGGCAATGCCGAGCGCGACAGCTGTTCTTCAATCAGCTGCCTGCAGGCCGGATTGGCGGCAGGCACCACCACGTGCAGGCCGGGAATGCGCTCGGAAACCTGCCAGGCCGCTTCGAAGAACGGCTCGCCCAGGCGCGAGATCTCGCCCAGGCGGCTGCCCGGCAGCACGGCGAGCACCTTGGCCGAGGTCGGCAAGCCGAGCGCGGCACGCGCTTCCTCGCGGTTGCCCTGCAGCGGAATGTCATCGGCCATCGGGTGGCCGACGAAGCGCGCGTCGATGCCGTGCCTGGCATAGATCGGCGGCTCCATCGGGAACAGGCACAGCACCAGGTCGGCGCTGCTGCCGATCTTCTCGGCGCGCTTCTCGCGCCAGGCCCAGACCGAGGGGCTGACGTAATGCACGGTGCGCACGCCGCGCTGCTTCAGCCAGCGCTCGATGCCCAGGTTGAAGTCGGGTGCGTCGATGCCGATGAACACGTCCGGCTGCCAGTCCAGCGCACGCTGGCGGAACGCCGAGCGCAGCTTCAGCAGGCGCGGCAGGTGGCGCAGCACTTCGGTCAGCCCCATCACCGCCAGCTCGCTGGCATCGTGCCAGGTCTGGCAGCCAGCGCTGCGCATGGCGTCGCCGCCGATGCCGGCGAACTCGGCATTCGGGAAGCGCGCCTTCAATTCGCGCACCAGGCCTGCACCGAGCAGGTCGCCGGAGGCTTCACCGGCAACCAGCGCGATCCGCAACGGGCGCTCGCTGAGCACCCGCTGCGCAGGAACGCTGCCGGCCATCGAGGCCAGCGGGATCACCGCGGCGCCGGCCGGCGCCTGGCCGGTCACGCTGCTCATCGCAGCAGGGGCCTCTCGGCGTGCTCGATGAAGTCCAGCATCGCCTTCACGTCGTCGCTGTCACGCGCCTGTTCGGTCAGCTGCACCTTGGCCTCGGCCAGCGGCAGGCCTGCCACGTACAGCGTGCGGTAGGCACGCTTGATGGCCGAAATGCGCTCGGCGTCGAAGCCGCGGCGCTTCAGGCCTTCGCTGTTGATGCCGCGCGGGCGGCCCAGCGAATCGGTGCCGACCATGGTGAACGGCGGAACGTCGCCATTGGTCAGTGCGCCCATGCCGAGGAAGGCGTGCGCGCCGATGCGGCAGAACTGGTGGGCACCGGCGAAGCCGCTGATGATCACGTAGTCGCCCACGGTCACGTGGCCGGCCAGGGTGGTGTTGTTGGAGAACACGCAGAAATTGCCGACATGGCAGTCGTGTGCCACGTGCGTATAGGCCAGCATCCAGTTGTCGTTGCCGATGGTGGTGATGCCACCGCCGCCGCCGGTGCCGCGGTTGAGCGTGACGAACTCGCGGAACACGTTGCGGTCGCCGATCACCAGTTCGGTGCGCTCGCCGCCGAACTTCTTGTCCTGCGGCTCGCCACCGATCGCGGCGTGGCCGACGAAGCGGTTGTCGCGGCCGATCCGGGTCGGGCCGTGGATGCTGCAATGGGGGCCCACCACCGTGCCGGCATCGATTTCAACGTCGGGGCCGATCAGGGTGAAGGCGCCCACCTGGACATCGTCGGCCAGGCGTGCGGCCGGGTCGATGACGGCGGTGGGGTGGATCCGCGGTGCGTTGTCAGTCATTGCTGCCTCCAGTGGATCAGCCCTTGGCGCCGGCGCACATGACCTCGGCCGAGGCAACGACTTCGCCGTTGACCTTGGCTTCGCCGTAGTACCAGCCCATGTTGCGGATCAGGCGCTTCATCTGCACGTCCAGCATCAGCACGTCGCCGGGCACGACCTGCTTGTTGAAGCGGGCGTTTTCCACCTTGACCATGTAGAACAGCTTGGACTGCGCATCGCGGCCGAGCGTGAGCTGGGTCATGACGCCGCCGGCCTGCGCCAGCGCTTCGATGATCAGCACGCCGGGCATGATCGGGCGGCCCGGGAAGTGCCCCTGGAAGAACGGCTCGTTGATGCTGACGTTCTTCTGCGCCAGGATCCGCTTGGCCTCGACGTCGAGTTCAAGCACCCGGTCCACCAGCAGGAACGGATAGCGGTGCGGAAGCAGTTCCTGGATCTGGCAGACGTCGATCGGAAGCTGCAGCGAATCGTTCATTCTTTCTCCTTGCCAGCAGCCAGGACACGGCGAGCCAGTGCGTCGAGCTGCTTGAAGCGCGCGGCGTTCTTGCGCCACGTGCGGTTGTCGGTCAGTGGGGTGCCGGACGAGTACTCGCCCGGCTCGGTGATGGAGTTGCGGACCACCGACTTGCCGGTGATCACGACCTTGTCGCAGATCTCGAGGTGGCCGACCACGCCCACGGCGCCACCGAGCAGGCAGTAGCGGCCGATCTTGGCGCTGCCGGCGATGCCGGTGCAGCCGGCGATGGCCGAGTGCGCACCGATCTGCACGTTGTGGGCGATCTGCACCAGATTGTCCAGGCGCACATCCTCGGCGAGCACGGTGTCTTCCAGCGCGCCGCGGTCAACGCAGGTATTGGCGCCGATCTCGCAATCATCGCCGATGCGCACGCCGCCCAGCTGCGGCACCTTGATCCATTTGCCGGCATCCATGGCCAGGCCGAAGCCATCGGCGCCGAGCACGGCGCCGGGATGGATGCGCACGCGCTTGCCCAGCCTGACCCGGGTGACCAGGGTGACGCGGGCGATCAGTTCACAGCCGGTATCGAGGCTGCAGTCCTCGCCGATCACGCTGCCGGCACCGATGATGCAGTTCTCGCCGATGACGCTGCGCGCGCCGATGGTCACGAACGGGCCGATGTGGGCACTGGCAGCCACCCGTGCGTCCGGATCGATGACCGCACTGGGGTGGATGCCCGGCGGGCGGGTCGGCGCGATGTCGAACAGCGCGGCGATCTTGGCGAATGCGGTGTAGGGGTCCTTGGCCACGAGCGCGGCGCCGGGGGCGGCCTCGACATCGTCGGCACGCAGCACCACCAGCGAAGCCTGGCTGTCGGCCAGCTGGGCGCGGTAGCGCGGATTGGCGAGGAAGGTCAGCTGGCCAGGACCGGCGTGGGCGAGGGTGGCCACGCCATGGATGGCAGTGGCGGGGTCGCCATGGACCTGCAGGCCGAACTGCTCGGCGAGTTGCTGGGCGGTGTAGGTGGGAGTATTCACGGCGGGAGTTTAACGTGTGGCGCCATTTCGGTCATGCGGGGGGCATATGCAGCCAACGGCAGGGCCCCTCGCGGCCGGCAGAGCCAGTGTCATGGGCTGGGTCGGACGGGGCGGGACTGCGGGGGGCGGCGCAAGTACGTCCATGTAGCCTTGGTCGCCACATCCATGCGGCTCACACCCCCGCAGCCCCACCCCGTCCGACCTCCGACGGCCTGGCGCGAGTGCCAGCCACGGAAAAACAGAAAGATCAAAAGCAGAGCGGGCGCTTCCGGCATCCAGGCCAAACGAAAACGCCGGGCAATGCCCGGCGCTTCGCACCCCGTCTGGTGGAGAGCCCCCCTTTGTTAAGGGGGGCGCGCCAACGGCGCGGGGGATAGGTGAAATGCGCGGGCAATTCACCGGAGGTGGATCAGTTCTGAGGAACGACGTTCCTCAGAACTGGCCACCGAACGTGAATTGCAGCCGCTCGATCTTGTCATCGTCTTCCTTCTTCAGCGGGAAGGCGTAGCTGATCGAGATCGGGCCGACCGGGGCGCGCCACAGTAGCGCCACACCGGTGGATACGCGCAGTTCGTTGGCCTTGAAGTTGTCCACGCCGGTATACACGTTGCCGAAGTCGACGAAGGCAGACACGCGCGCCGACGGGCTGTCGAACAGGCGCGGGAAGTAGGCTTCCACCGAGCCGACGGTCTTCAGCGAACCACCCAGTGGCTGGCCTTCCGGATAGCCGGTGGTGACTTCGCGCGGACCCAGGGTGTTGTCCTCGAAGCCACGCACCGAGTTGGTGCCACCGGCGTAGAAGTTCTCGAAGAACGGCAGGCCGCTGGCAGTGACGGTACGGGTGGTGCCATCGGGATTGGTCAGCGTACGGGTGTAGTCCTTGCCGTAGGCATCGCCGTAGCCGATTTCGGCGCGGGTGTTGATCACCAGCGACGGCATGATCGGCCAGTACTTGCTGATCTGGTAGTTCAGCTTGTAGTACTCGATGGTCGAACCCGGCAGCGTGGTTTCCAGGCCGATGCGCTGGTAGGTACCGCGGGTCGGCATGAAGTAGTCGTTGCGGGAGTCACGCGCCCAGCCCAGCTCGGTGCGCCAGGCATGGAAGGTGCGCTTACCGACCGCGTTGATGTAGTCGATGATCGACTGCGGGGTAGAACCCTGGTACGTGGTGATCTGGTTGCTGTCGATGCCGAACATCAGCGAGACGGTGTCGGTCTCGGTCAGGGGCACGCCGAACACCACCTGCGCGGCACCGTTGGTGCTGTTGTACTGCGCGGTGTTGAAGTCGGAGTAGTCCAGTTCGCGCCAGGACAGGTTGTAGCCCAGCGACACGCCGTCATCGGTGAAGTACGGGTTGGTGTAGCTGAAACCGTAGCGCTGCAGGTAGCTGCTGCGCGAGGCTTCGACCGACACGCGGTTGCCGCCGCCGAGGAAGTTGTTCTGCGACAGCTGCACCGAGGTGGTCATGCCGTAGGACTGCGAGTAGCCCAGGCCGAACACGAAGCTGCCCGAGGTGGTTTCCTTGACGTTGTAGACGACGTCGACCTGGTCGTTGCTGCCGCTGACGGCCGGGGTTTCCACTTCCACCGATTCGAAGTAGCCCAGGCGCTGCAGGCGGATCTTGGAGCGGTCGATCGCGGCCTGCGAGTACCAGCTGTTCTCGAACTGGCGCATTTCGCGGCGCATCACCTCATCGGAGGTGCGGGTATTGCCACGGAACAGGATGCGGCGCACCGACACGCGCGGGCCGGGCACGACCTGCATGTTGATGGCGACGGTCTGCTCGGCGCGGTTGGTGGTCGGGATCGGGTTCACCTTGGCGAACGCGTAGCCGATGTTGGACAGCGAGTTGGTGATGGTGTCCGAACTGAATTCCAGCAGCGCACGCGAGAACGTGTCACCGGACTTCTGGACCACCATGCGCTCGACATCCTCCTGGGGAAGGATGGTGTCGCCGCTGACCTTGATCTCGGAGATCTTGTACTGCGCGCCCTCGGTAACGCCCGCAGTCAGGAACATGTCGCGCTTGTCGGGGCTGATCGAAACCTGGGTGGAATCGATGCTGAAGTCGACGTAGCCGCGGTCGAGGTACCAGGAGTTGAGCTTTTCCAGATCGCCGGACAGCTTCTCCTTCGAGTACTGGTCGTCACGGCGGTACCACGACGCCCAGTTGTGCTCCTTCGACTCCCAGGTGTCGAGGATGTCCTTGCTGTCGTACTTCTCGGTGCCGACCAGGTTGACGTGGCGGATCTTGGCCGCCTTGCCTTCCTTGATGGCAATGGCGATGTCCACGCGGTTGCGGTCCAGCGGGCTCACCGTCGGGGTGATGTCGACGTTGTACTTGCCGCGGTCGTTGTACTGCCGGCGAAGTTCCTGGGTCACGCGGTCCAGGCTCAGGCGATCGAAGGTGCCACCCTCGGTCAGGCCGATGTCGGACAGGCCCTTGAGCAGCTGGTCGGACTTGATGTCCTTGTTGCCGGTCACGGTCAGCTTGTTGATCGCCGGGCGTTCCTTGACGGTCACCACCAAGATCGTGCCCTGGCGGTCCAGCTGCACGTCTTCGAAGAAGCCGGTCTTGTACAGGGCGCGGATCGTCTCGCCGACCTTGTTGTCGGTGACCGTCTCGCCACGCTCCACCGGCAGGTAGGTGAATACCGTGCCCGAGCTGATGCGCTGCAGGCCGTCGACGCGGATGTCGCTGACAGTGAAGGGCTCGGCTGCCTGGGCCAGGGCGGGAGCGCCGGTGACGGCGGCGAGGGCGAGGGCCAGCAGGCGGCGATTGGGGAGTCGCGTCATGTCACGTCCGGTAGGAAGGTCGATTTCATTGGTGCGGGATGCCGACGCTGTAGACGGCAACAACGTGGAAAAGTTCATCGCGGGACCAGGCCGAGGATGTCGTTGTAGAACGCCAACCCCATCAGCCCGGCCAGCAACGCCAGGCCGATGTACTGGCCGGCGGCGATGGCACGCTCGCTCAGCGGGCTGCCCTTGACCAACTCGATAAGGTAATACAGCAGGTGCCCGCCGTCCAAGATCGGAATCGGCAGCAGGTTGATGATGCACAGGCTCAGCGACAGCAGGGCCAGGAACTGCAGGAACCAGTCGAGGCCGCGCTGGGCCGAGACATTGGCCACGCGGGCGATGGTGACCGGCCCGGAAACGTTCTGCAGCGAGGCCTTGCCGGTCACGATGCGGGCCATCATGCCCAGTGAGTCGGCGGCCAGGCGGCCGGTCTCGCGCACCGCCACGGTCACCGCATCGAGCGGGCCATAGCGCAGCAGGGTGTCATAGGCCGGGCTGTAGCGGGTGGGGAAGCCGACGCCGATCTGCCAGACCGGGTCGCCCTTGCCATCCTTGCCCTGGCGCGGGGTGACCTCCAGCGCCAGCCGCTCGCCGCCGCGCAGGACCTCGATCATGCCCGGGCCGCCGGCGCGGCCCAGGGCCTGGATCTCGCCGATCACCTGGTCGACGCTGTCGATGCGCTGGCCGTCGATGGCCACGATCAGGTCGCCCGGCTGCAGCTGCCCGGCCACCACGGAATCGGCGGTGAGCGAATCGACCAGGGCCGGTTGCAGCCAGGACTGCCAGTACAGGCCGGCCAGGATCGGGACCCGCCGTTCATCGAAACCGGCTGGCAGCTGCGACAGCGGCAGCGTGCGCACGCGCACCTGGTCGGCCGGGTCCAGCACTTCCAGCTTCACGTCACGCCGGTCCATCGCCGCGGCAGTCAGCGCCATGCTGGCCTCGCCGAGGGTGGCCACCGGGCGCTCGTCCACGCGCAGCACGCGGTCGCCGCTGGCCAGGCCGGCGCTGGCGGCGATGCCGCTGACACGCCCGATGGTGGGCGAGTAGTCCTGCTTGCCGATCACGAACATCGCCCACAGCAGCAGAATGCACAGCAGCAGGTTGGCGATCGGGCCGGCAGCGACAATGGCGATGCGCTGCCAGACGGTCTTGTGGTTGAAGGCCTGGCCGCGCTCGTGCGGGTGGACCTCGACCTCGCGTTCGTCGAGGAACTTCACATAACCGCCCAGCGGAATGGCGGCGATCGCGAACTCGGTACCGTGCCGGTCGCGGCGCGACCACAGCGGCCGGCCGAAGCCCACCGAGAAGCGCAGGATCTTGACCCCGCACAGGCGCCCGACCCAGTAATGCCCGAACTCGTGGAACGTGACCAGCAGCCCGAGGCTGACAATCATCCACCAGACCGATCCGATGAAGTCAGTCATGCAGGCTCACAGTGGCGGGCAGGGGCGGCGGCGTCATGCGGGGCTAGGCGGTCGTTCAGGCGGCGTCGATGGCGTTCAGGGTGAGCTGGCGTGCCCGCTGGTCGGCGGACAACAGGACCTCCAGTGTATCGGCTGGCTCGGTCGGCAGTGTTGAAAGCGCGTTAGCAACCAGCGCCGGGATGGTCAGGAAACCGATCCGGCCCTGAAGAAACGCTGAAACCGCCTCTTCATTGGCGGCGTTCAGCACCGCAGGCGCGGTGCCGCCGGCCTGCATCGCCTGCCAAGCCAGCGCCAGGCAGGGGAAGGCGTCGGTATCCGGGGCCTCGAAATCCAGCCGGCCCTGGGCCAGCAGGTCCAGCCCGGCCACGCCCGATTCGATGCGCTGCGGCCAGCCCAGGCCAACGGCGAGAGTGGTGCGCATGTCCGGCAGGCCCATCTGGGCCAGGGTCGAGCCGTCGACGAATTCGACCAGCGAATGGACCAGGCTCTGCGGGTGCACCAGTACCTCGATGCGCTCGCCGGGCACGCCGAACAGGTGATGGGCCTCGATGACTTCCAGGCCCTTGTTCATCAACGTCGCCGAATCGACCGAGATCTTCGGCCCCATCGACCACTTGGGGTGGGCAACGGCCTGTGCCGGGGTGACCTGGGCCAGTTCGGCGCGGCTGCGGCCGCGGAACGGGCCGCCGGAGGCGGTCAGCAGGATCCGGCGCACGCCGGCGCCGTCGACGCTGGCATCGCGCGAGCGCAGGCACTGGAAGATCGCGCTGTGTTCGCTGTCGATCGGGATGATTTCGGCGCCGGCATGCTCGGCGGTGCGGGTCAGCAGTTCGCCGGCCAGCACCAGTGATTCCTTGTTGGCCAGCAGGATGCGCTTGCCCGCGGCCGCCGCGGCCAGGGTCGAGGACAGGCCGGCGGCACCGACGATGGCCGCAACCACGGTATCGCAGGCGTCGCTGGCGGCCAGCTGGTCCAGCGCGGCCTGGCCGGCATGGGGCTCGGTGGCCAGGCCGGCGTCGCGCAGGCCGTCGCGCAGCTCGGCATACAGCGATTCATCGGCGATGACCGCATGGGCCGGCGCATGCTGGCGGCACAACGCCAGCAGCGCCTGCACCTGGCGCCCGGCGGCCAGCACGGTGGCCCGGTAGCGCTGCGGGTGGCGGGCGATCACGTCCAGCGTGGAGGCACCGATCGAACCGGTGGCGCCGAACACGGCGACCCGGCGCAGGTCTGCAGCTGCATTCATGGTCAGAACCCGAAGATTTCCTTGCCCAGCGCGAACACCGGGACCGCGGCCAGGACGCCGTCGACACGGTCGAGCACGCCGCCATGGCCCGGGATCAGGTGGCCCGAGTCCTTGGCCCCGGCGTGTCGCTTGATCAGGCTCTCGAACAGGTCGCCCAGCACCGAGGCGAACACGGCCACCACCGAGGTGATCAGCAGGCCCGGCAGGTGCGCGGCATCGATGCCGGCCAGCCAGCCCAGGCCGACGGCCACGGCGACACCGGCCAGCAGGCCGCCGAACAGGCCTTCCCAGGTCTTGTTGGGGCTGATCCGCGGCGCCAGCTTGTGCCTGCCGAAATGGCGGCCGGCGAAATAGGCGCCCGAGTCGGCCGCCCACACCAGCGCCAGCGCGGCCAGCAGCCACAGGTGGCCCTGTTTGCCCGGCGGGTCGCCGCCGGCATGGATCAGCACCAGGGCGGCCCAGGCCGGGACGATGGCCAGGGTGCCGGCCGCCATCTTCAGGATCCGCGAGGGCGCCGACGGCTGTGCGCCGAAGTTGAAGAAGCGCAGCCAGACCAGCGCGGCCAGCCACCAGCCAACACCGGCCAGGGTGGTTATCTGGAACAGCACCAGCGTGCTGCCGTCGGCCCAGACCAGCAGCACCATCAGCAGCAGGTTCAGCACCAGCAGCACGGTCCGCGCCAGGGTGTCTTCGATGCCGGCCAGCTTCAGCCATTCCCACAGGCCGATCAGCAGCACGGCGGCGGCAGCGGCAGCCAGCCACTGCGTGGGCAGCAGCAGGATCGCCGCGATGGCAACCGGTGCCATGATCAGCGCGGCAAGGACTCGGGTCTTGGTCATGGGCTGGAAGTCTCGGTGGCCAGTGCGGCGATCTGGGCGCTGGTCAGGCCGAAACGACGCTCGCGGCCGGCGTAGGCGTCCAGCGCCTGCTGCAGCTGATCGGCATCGAAGTCCGGCCACAGGGCCTCGGTGAACCACAGCTCGGTATACGCCAGCTGCCACAGCAGGAAGTTGCTGATGCGGGTGTCGCCACCGGTGCGGATGAACAGGTCCGGCGGCGGCAGGTCGGCCAGGGCAACCTGGCTGCCCAGCAGCGCTTCGTCGATCTGCTCGGGCAGCAGGCGACCGGCCGCCACTTCGACGGCCAGGGCGCGCGCGGCGCGGGCGATGTCCTGGCGGCCGCCATAGCTGGCGGCGATCGACAGGGTCAGGGTGGTGTTGTCGGCGGTGCGCTGCTCGGCCAGCTGCATGCGGCTGACCAGCCCGGCACCGAAGCGCTCGCGTTCGCCGATGAAGCGCACGCGCACGCCACGCCGGTGCAGCTCGTCCACTTCGCGGTCGAGCGCGCCGAGGAACAGCTTCATCAGCGCATCCACTTCCTCCTGCGGCCGGCCCCAGTTCTCGCTGGAGAAGGCAAACAGGGTCAGCGCGGGAATGCCCAGTTCAAGGCAGCGCTCGATGGTGCGGTTGACCGCGCGCGCGCCGGCACGGTGGCCGATCACGCGCGGGCGACGGCGCTGCTGTGCCCAGCGCCCATTGCCATCCATGATGATGGCAAGGTGACGGGGCAGGGCGGACGGCAACGGAGGCGGGACTGAAGGCATCGACTTCAGACCGACAGCAGTTCTTTTTCCTTGTCGGCAACGACCTTGTCGACGTCCTTGATGTTGGCGTCGGTCAGCTTCTGGATGTCGTCTTCGCCGCGCTTCTTCTCGTCTTCGCTGATCGCCTTGTCCTTGACCAGCTTGGCGATTTCCTTGTTCGCGTCCTGACGGATGTTGCGGATCGCGATCTTGGCGCCTTCGCCTTCCTTCTGCACCTGCTTGGCCAGCTCCTTGCGGCGCTCTTCGGTCGGCGGCGGCATGTTGATGCGGATCGCGGTGCCCAGCGTGTTCGGAGTGAACTCGGCGTTGTAGAGCCCCTTTTCGATCTCCTTGATCATGCCTTTGTCGAACGGGGTGACCAGCAGCGAGTGCGCGTCGGCGTTGGAGATCGACGCGACCTGGTTCAGCGGGGTGCTGGCGTTGCCATAGGCGCTGACCGTCACGCGGTCCAGCAGGGCCGGGGTAGCGCGGCCGGTCCGGATGGAGGTGAGGGTGTGCTTCAGAGCGTCAATGCTCTTGGCCATGCGCGTCTGCGCGTTGTTCTTGATGTCGTTGAGCATCGCCCGGTCCTGGGTGTCACTGGAATCGGGCGATTATAGGCGAATACGGGACGCTGCCGGGCCTGAATCGGCCCGGTTGTCGCTTTGCGCTCAGGCTCAGGCCGGGTCGCGGCCCTGGACCAGGGTGCCGATGTTCGCGCCGCTGAGGATCTTCAGCAGCTCGCCCGGCTGGCCCATGTCGAACACGCGCATCGGCAGGTCGCTGTCGCGGGCCAGTGCAAAGGCGGCGGTGTCCATCACTTCCAGGCCGCGGCGGATCACTTCGTCGTAGCTCAGGCTATCGAAGCGGACCGCGTCGCTGTGCTTGTTCGGATCCTTGTCGTACACGCCATCGACCTTGGTGGCCTTCAGCAGCAGGTCCGCACCGATTTCGATGGCACGCAGGGCGGCGCCGGAATCGGTGGTGAAGAACGGGCTGCCGACGCCGGCGGCGAAGATGACCAGGCGGCCCTTTTCGAGGTGGCGGATGGCGCGGCGGCGGATGTAGTCCTCGCACACGTCGTTGATCTTGATCGCGCTCATCACCCGGGCCTTGGCGCCTAGCTTCTCCAGCGCGTCCTGCATGGCCAGGGCGTTGATGACCGTGGCCAGCATGCCCATCTGGTCGCCGGTGACCCGGTCCATGCCGCCGGCGGCCAGGCCGGCGCCGCGGAAGATGTTGCCGCCGCCGATCACCAGGGCCACTTCGGCGCCGGCCTGCTGGGCTTCGATGACCTCGCGGGCCAGCCGGTTGATGACCTTCGGGTCGATGCCGTAGTCCTCGTCTCCCATCAGCGCCTCCCCGGACAGTTTCAGAAGGATGCGGCGATAGGCGAGCTTGGACATGGGGACCTCGGGTGCGTGGAAATCGCGGGCGATTCTACGCGCATGCGGCGTCGGGCCAAAGTGTTTTGTGCACTGCGGCGCAGAATCCGGAGGTTGGCCCCGGTCCGTGGGGCGTCCCGTTCAGCCGAGTTCGGCGCTGGCCGTGGCCGACAGCTCGTCGTGGCCAAGGGCCCCCGGCGAGCGCGCGATCACCCGGTTGCGGCCCAGGTTCTTGGAGCGGTACAGCACGTCATCGGCGGCGCGCAGCAGGTCCTGCACGTCAGCGAAGCGCTCGTAACCGCCCTGGGTTGCCACGCCGGCGGAGAAGGTGACGAACAGCGGCCCGCCCTCCAGCTCGGCCATCGGCGTGGCGACGATGTTGGCCAGCACCCGGCGGATCACGTCCAGGGCCACGCTTTCGCTGGTATTGGGCAGCAGTGCGACGAACTCCTCGCCGCCGAAGCGCGCCACGGTGTCGCTGTTGCGCAGCTGGCCCTGCAGCTTGCCGGCGAAGGCGCGCAGCACCTCGTCGCCGGTGAGGTGGCCGTGGGCGTCGTTGATCTTCTTGAAATCATCCAGGTCGATGAAGGCGACCGACAGCGGCCAGCCCTGGCGCCCGGCGCGCAGGAATTCCTGCTCCAGCACCGCTTCCAGCTGGCGGCGGTTGAGCACGCCGGTCAATGCATCACGATGGGCCTGGTCGGCCAGGCGCTTGGCCCGCGCTTCGAATTCGTCGGCGCGACGGCGTGCCTGGTCGGCATCCTGCAGTTCGCGCAGGTTGCGCAGGGTGGCCAGCTCCTGCGCGTGATCGATCAGCTCGCGCACCCGCAGCGGTGAATTGAGGCCGGCATCGAACAGGCTGGCGATGTCGGGCAGGGCCTCGCTGATGCGGGTCAGCACCTGGTCGAAGCGCGCGCTGTCCAGTTCCAGGCGGTCGTGCACCTGGTGCAGGGCGCGCTCGCGCGCCGCATCGGCGTCGGCGTCCAGCCAGATGTCGGCCACCGCGCCGGACAGCTGCACGCACGCCTGGAACGGCGATCCGGCGGCGTCCTCGTCCTCGCTGAGGCGGATGCTCTCCACCAGGTAGCGCGGCAGGCCCCATTGCTCGGCCACCCAGGCGCCGACGTCGGCATGGCTGCAGCCCAGTTCGTCGCGCTCGCGGGCGACCAGGTCGGTGTTGTCGCGCGCTTCGCGCAGCAGGGGCAGGTATCGCTCCGACTCGGCCTGGGCCAGGCACAGCACGCCCAGGTCCTGCAGCAGGCCGGCCAGCATCAGCTCTTCCAGCCTGCGCAGGCCGCGCGCCTGGCCCAGCTGGCTGGCGGCCAGCGCGCTGAGGATGCTGCGCTTCCACGCGCGCTGGCGCAGGTCGTGGTCGGCGCCGCTGCCGCCGGTCAGGCCCTGGGTGACAGTGAAGCCCAGGGCGAGGCTGATCGTGGCGTTCAGGCCCAGCATGGTCAGCGCCTGGCCGAGGTTCTCGATGCGGCGGCGGCTGGCATACAGCGGCGAATTGGCGATGCGCAGCATGCGAGCACTCAGCGCCATGTCGATGGCGATGATGTCGGCGGCGGTGGCGATGTCCGCTTCCGGGTCCTGCGCCAGTTCGATGATGCGCAGGGCAATACCGGGGGGCGAAGGCAGGTTGCGGCAGAGCGCCAGGGCAGCTGTCAGCTCGGGAGGCATGTCGGGTCGTTCAATTCCATTGGGACAAGAATACCTAGGAACGCATCACAGTCCGCGATTTTCCTTCCTGCTATGTGACTGCGGTTTCCCTGCGCCGAGTATCGGCTTGATTCGCGCGCAACGCAAAGATCCCTGGTGCCGGGCTGTGCCCGGCGCCGCTGTGCGCACCCGCGGTGCGCAGCCACCGGTGCAGTGGGCACAAAAAAAGAGCCGCGGTTTCCCGCGGCTCCTTCTGGTCGCATCACAGCCGGAAGGCTGGAATCAGACCTGCATCGCCTTGGCAACTTCGGCGGCGTAGTCTTCCACCACCTTCTCGATGCCTTCGCCGACGATCAGCAGCTTGAAGCCTGCCACGTCCGCGCCAGCGGCCTTGACCACCTGCTCGACGGTGGTGTCGCCCAGCACGTAGGTCTGGCCGTACAGGGTCACGTCGCTGACGATCTTGTTGATCTTGCCGCTGATGATCTTTTCCAGGATGTCGGCCGGCTTGGCCTTGTCCTTCTCGGTCATCTTGGCCAGCTCGATTTCCTTTTCCTTCTCGACGAACTCGGCCGGGACGTCCGCAGCCTTGTTGTGCGGCGGCTTCAGCGCGGCCACGTGCATGGCCAGGCCACGGGCCAGCTCGACGTCGCCGCCGATCAGGTCGACCAGCACGCCGACCTTGCCGTTGGTGTGGACGTAGGCACCGATGTTGCCGGTGGTGTCGACCTTGACCATGCGGCGGATCTGGATGTTCTCACCCAGGGTCTGCACGGCGGTGGCGCGGGCTTCCTCGACGGTGCGGCCGTCGGCCAGCGTGGCGGCCTTCACGGCTTCGACGTCGTTGGCGCCCGATGCCAGGGCAGCAGCGGCGACGGCGTTGACGAAGGACTTGAAGTTGTCATCGTTGGCGACGAAGTCGGTTTCCGAGTTGACTTCGATCAGCACGGCCTTGCCGCCGTCCTGGGCCAGGCCCAGCCGGCCTTCGGCGGCCACGCGGTCAGCCTTCTTGTCGGCCTTGGCAGCGCCGGACTTGCGCATGGCTTCAGCAGCGGCGTTGATGTCGCCGTTGGCTTCGGTAAGCGCCTTCTTGCATTCCATCATGCCGGCGCCGGTGCGCTCGCGCAGTTCCTTGACCAGGGAAGCAGTGATTTCCACGGGATTACCTCACGAAAGAAAGGGGTTGGGCCGGCATGGTGGCCGGCCCGTGTGACACGGTCCTGTCACGCGCCGATGGCTGCGTGCAGGGAGGGTGGACGCCGGGCGTCCACCCGGGGCCTGGATCAGGCCTGGGCGTCGTCGCCCTTCTTGGCAGCCTTCTTGGCCGGAGCGCGGCGGGCCGGCTTCTCTTCGCCTTCAGCAGCGGCTTCAGCGAACTCTTCCTCGCGCACCGAAGCGGCGTGCGGGGCAGCCGCCTTGCCTTCCAGCACGGCGTCGGCAGCAGCGCGGGCGTACAGCTGCACAGCGCGGATGGCGTCGTCGTTGCCCGGGATGGCGTAATCAACCAGTTCCGGGTTGTAGTTGGTGTCGACCACGGCGATGACCGGGATGCCCAGCTTCTTGGCTTCCTTGATCGCGATGTCTTCGTGGCCGATGTCGATCACGAAGATGGCGTCCGGCAGGCGGTTCATGTCCTTGATGCCGCCCAGCGAGGCTTCCAGCTTGTCGCGCTCGCGGCGCAGGCCCAGCACTTCGTGCTTGACCAGCTTCTCGAAGGTGCCGTCGGTTTCACCGGCTTCCAGTTCCTTCAGGCGGGCAACCGACTGCTTGACGGTACGGAAGTTGGTCAGGGTGCCGCCCAGCCAACGCTGGTTCATGAACGGCATGCCGCAACGCTCGGCTTCTTCCTTGATGGTTTCGCGGGCGCTGCGCTTGGTGCCCAGGAACAGGACGGTGCCACGCTTCTGGGCAACCGACGAGATGAAGTTCATCGCATCGTTGAACAGCGGGACGGTCTTTTCCAGGTTGATGATGTGGATCTTGCCGCGGGCGCCGAAGATGTACGGAGCCATCTTCGGGTTCCAGTAGCGGGTCTGGTGGCCGAAGTGGACGCCGGCTTCCAGCATCTGACGCATGGTGACCTGGGGCATTGCAATACTCCTGATATGGAACCAGCGATTCCGCCCGCGGGGATAGGTATGCGGGACGCGTGGAAGCGCGATCGGTTCCGGGGTTGGGCTTCCCTGTTGCCTCCGTGGCCGAACTCCTTGCGGAGCACCCCGGCACGGATGGGGGCAGCAGGTGTGGATTCACCGGTGACGTCCGGTGTGGACGGGCTCCCGCGCACGCAGGCGGCAGGAATCCGGTCGATTATAGCCCGTCGCGGGCACGTGCTGCAATCGCAGGGGCGGGCGTGACCAGATCAATGTCGCGGCCGTCCTGCAGGCGGGCCTGGAAGCGGCCACCTGCGTAGCCATCGGCGCGGGCGGGCAGGGGCCATCGGCGATCATGCCCGGCCAGGATGTAGCCGGCCAGCCCGGGCAGCAACAGCGATGATCGGCCGTCCGCGGTGACGAAGCGCAGATCATGCAGGCGAGCGTGCAGATTACCGGAATTGCCGAGTCGCAGAGTGGTTTGCGACGCGTACGCCTCAAGGCGGCCCTGTACCAGGGCCTGCCGGGGCGGCGTCGCCGGGCCGCGGAACAGCGGCAGGGAATAGCGCGGCAGGCCTGGCAGCGCGGGCGCCAGGACGATCCGATAGGCCTGTTCGGCGGTTGCCGGCACGGGGTCGCCGGGCAGCAGCCAGACGCGCTGGGTGCCGCCAGGTGCCAGGTCCAGCTGCGCAGGGCTGACCCGGATCTGGTCGCTCGGGTGCAGTCGTTCGGCGTCCAGCTGCTGATCCCAGGCCAGCACCTGCACCCGGCCCTGCCAGCGGCCGGGGCCGGGATTGTGCAGCCACAGTTCGGCACGGCCACCTTCGGCTGGCAGCTGCAGGGTGGTTGGCAGCAGATCCAGCGCTGCGGCGGGCAGGGCCAGCAGCAGGGCCAGCAGCAGGGCCAGCAGGAGCAGCAGCGCGCGCATCAGTAAATGAGCGTCACGGCCGGCCTTTCATCGTCGTCTGCCGCAGGCGGCGCGAGGTCGCGGACCTGGGGCGGCAGCTGCGGTGCGTCGCTGCGCTGGTGCGGCGCCGGGCAGCCGGTGCCACCGGCGTCATCACTGCAGGCGTCGACCACGGTCAGCCGGATCTGCAGGGGGCTGCTGGGTTCGGCCCATGCCGGCGTGCTGGCGACCAGCATCGCCCCGATCAGAAATGCGCGAACCACCTGCCAACCACCGTGCTGAAAGATATCGCTGCGCGGTATCGGCCGGATGGGCCGGAACTGTAGCGCCGAGCCCGTACCCGGCGTGCCGGGTGCCAGAAAGTGCAGCCGAGCATGGGCGTGGCGCTACCGGGGGCTCAATAGGTGATCGTTACCTGCACCAGATCGTTGTAGGTGCCCGCGGGCGGCTGGCCGCTGACCGGCGGCACCCGGCCATAAATGGTCAGCTGCTGTGCGCTGCCCGTGCCGGTGCCGCTGGCCGTGTCGACGGTCAAGGTATTGCCCCAGCGCAGGCTCCGCGCCGAGTCCCGGTACAGCTCGTAGGGAAGGTAATAGGTGCTGCCGCCGACGGTGGTGGCCATGCGCCGGATCGGAGTGGCGGCAGGATTGTTCTGGCCATTGTTGAGGCCGACCTGGAAGGCGGTGTTCTTCAGGCAGGTCAGGGTGAGGGTGGCGGTCCGGTCGATGTTGGCCGGAATGCCGCCGGTGACGTTGCCGAAGTTCATGGTGGTGGTGACGTAGCTGCCACATTGCGGCAGCACGTTGGCGGTGGCGGTGAAGCTGAAGGCTGCACTCGCGCTGTTGGTGCCGGTGGCGCCGCCATTGCAGGTGGCGGGCACGGTAGCGGTACCGAGCAGGACTTCGTTCCAGGCCCAGGTCAGGACCACGTTGGCCCCGCTGAAGGTACTGCTGTACGCGCCGGAGGCCAGGACCTGGTTGGCCGGGATCTGCCCGAACAGCTGCACCGACTGCGCACCGCTGCCGCCCGTCACCAGCGGCACGTTGTAGGTCATGGTCAGTTCCTGCGCCGGTGGCGTGCCGCGCGGCACCAGTCCGGTGACCTGGCCGAAGCTGGCGTTGTTGTACAGCTGGAAATTCAGGGTGTCACTGCTGGTGGTGGTCATCGTGCGGAAGGTGGAACTGCTGCCGCCACCACTGCCGGCGCCCACGCCCACGCAGACGCGCACGCCGGTCGTCGCCAGCAGGCTCAGCGCGGCGGTGGTACAGGTCACCGTGATGTTGAGGTTGGCCGTGCTGGGGCCGGGCGCATTGCTGTTGATGTTGCCGAACGGCAGGGTCGGGTCGGCGACTGCCGTGCAGACCGCGGTGGCACGCGCGGGCGCCGGCGCCAGCAGGCTGCCCAGCAGGATGACGGCCAGCAGCACGGCCCACCGGGCGTGCCTCATGGCGCCACCTCCGGGATGCACTGCTGCGGCGCCGGCTTCGGCCGCGCGCCGGACGCCACCACCTTGGGCAGGTCCGGCACTTTCACCCGGCAGGGGCCGCGGCTGGTGGTGACATACAGCACGCTGCCGGCGACAACGTCTTCCAGATAGAGCAGGCCGTCGTAGCCGACCGTGGCCTGGCGGCCATCGGGCAACCGCACCTCGCTGCCGACCTCCAGCGGCTGTCCGTCCATTGCCAGCAGGGTCAGGCTCAGTGACGGCCGCGAGCGCAGCTGGAAGGTGACGCGGGTACCGGCGCGCTGGCGCGGGGTCACCCAATCCTCGATGCGATCGGCGCGCATGTCCTCGGGCAGGTCCAGGGTATCGATCGAGACACGATTACGCTGCCAGGACAGCAACGGGCTGACCAGCAGCAGGCCGCGATCATCGGTGACGCCGATCAGGCGGTTCTCCAGCCGCACCGGCACGCCGCCGACGCCATTGGTGCTGATCACCGCGAACGCGTCCGACACCTCGCGCGTGGCGAAGGTGTGGCCGCCCATCCACACCACGCTGCCACTGGCGCTGGCGTAGGCATAGTTCAGCCCGCCCTGGCGCGAGGCGCCGAACGAATAGCGGCCGACATCGTTGAGGATGCCGACCTCGGCCAGGCCGCCGTTGCCGTCCTCGCCGTGGCGCAGCTGCGCGCGCCAGCCGACGCCGCCCGCGCTGCCGTCGCCCGGGACCGGCTGGGTCACGTCCGCCACCCAGCTCTGGCTATCGCCGTTGCGTTGGCTCGAGAGGCTGGCCTGGCGGTTGTTGCCCAGGCTGGCGGTCACCGACAGGTAGATGCTGCGGTCGTCGCTGCGGTCCAGGTTCTGGTTCAGCGACAGGTAGGCCGACCAGCGCTGGCTCCAGCTGCGTGACCAGAACAGGCTGGCGTAGCGGTTGTCGTCGCCGTCGGGGTAGCGCAGGCGCAGGTAGCTTGCGCTGAGCGTGCCCAGCCGCAGCAGGTCCAGGCCCAGCGTGGCCTGTTCACTGATGCTCGGCGGCAGGTTGCCCTGCAGCGCACCCAGGTCGCGGTAGTCGCCGTGGCTGCGCACGCTGCGCAGGTTGACGTTGAAGCGGCGGTTGTTCCAGCTGTAGCCCAGCGCCCATTGCCCGCCCTGCAGGCCGTGGTAATCACTGCGTGCATAGGCCGCATTGAACACGCCGGCCGTGCCGAGCAGCCACCAGCCGCCGACGCCGGCCTGGGCCAGGCCGCCGCCGCCTTCGGCATGCGCCTCGCCAGTGAAGGTATCGCTGATGCCTCCGCGCCAGCTGGCACTGGCCACGGTGCGATCGTCGTAGGCGAAGGAGCGCTGTCCAAAGTCCTCGCGCAGGTGGCCGACGCCGGCCGACCAGTCCGAAAGGCCCTTGGCCAGGAGCTGCTGGGTGCCATAGAAACTGAAATCCAGCGTCTGCATGCGGCCGAAGGCATCGGTTACCACCACCTGCGCATTACCGGTGCCGCTGATCCCGGGCTGTGCCGCCAGCTGGAACGGGCCGACCGGTACCTGCCCGCTGTACTGGCGCAGGCCGTCCACGTACAGCTCGACCGTGGAGGGCACCACGGCCTGGCCGAGGAAGCTCGGCGTGGGCGTCAGTACGCGGTAGGGCTGCAGCCCGTAGTTGCGGCCGATCTGCAGCCCGCCCAGGCGCACCGGGCGGGTCCAGTCGACGAAGCCGCTGTAGAAGTCACCGACCTCCAGGGTCGTTGCGCTGTCGGGGAAGTCCAGGCTCCAGCGGGTGTCCAGCCGCACGCTTTCGCCGCGCCAATGGCGATCACCGGGTTGCTGGTAGCGACGGCTGATGGCGGTGTTCTCAAAAGTCCCGTTGCCGATGCCGAACACGCGCAGCTCCGAGCTCAGGCTGAGATTGCCCAGTGTGTCCACCCGGCTGCCGTAGACGTCGTAGTTGAGCAGCACGCCGGGCGAGGCAGTGCCGGCCGGCGCACGCGCCTGCGGCCGGCTGAGCACCGTGGTCGGCAGGGTCAGCTGGTCCAGTGGTACATCCAGCGCCAGGGTCTGCATGTGCGCGTCGTAGCGCACCACCGCGCCGCTGATCTGATCCAGGTAGACCGGTGCATCGCCGCTGGCATTGAAGCCGAGCTGGCGCAACACCTCGGGGCTGGCCTGCAGCCGGCCGCGGTTCTCGATGAACGGCAGCAGGCCGCGTGGCGTGCTGTTGAGCGACACATCCAGGTACAGCGTCTGGCTGGCGGTCAGCGGGGTCGGGGGCGGCAGCACGGCGTCGGCCGATACGCCGGAGACATCGGCGGCGACGCCGGAGACATCGGCGGCTGCGGTCGCCGCGGGAGCCAGGGCCGCCAGCACTGCGCCCATCAACGCCTCAGCGAGCCGGTGGGGGCGACAGTGGCGTCTGTTCCGACTCGCCATTGAGCTTGGCCGTGATCTGGTCGTTGTCGCGGTCGATCGCCGTGCGTTCGATCGGCCAGCGCATCACCTGGCCCGGCAGCACGTAGCCCAGCAGTCCGGGGTGGACAATGCGCGGGCGCGCGGCGCTGCCCAGCGCAAGATCGGCGATCTGCGCGTAGCTGTCGCCCGTATTGGCGACCTCCACGCCATTGCGGCCGTCCGCCAGTGTCATCAGGCGGGCCTGCAGCCGTGGGGCCAGGCGGCCGGTGGAAGGCTGCACGAACACCGGGATCGAATAGCGCAGTACGAACTGCATGCCCTCGGCACGGGTGGCCAGGTCGGGTACCTCGTCCACGATCAGCCGGTAGTGCCGCTGTGCAGGCGGGGGCTCGTTGTCCGGACGCATCACCCGCACCAGCTGCTGCTGTCCAGCGGCCAGCTCCTGCATCGGGGGTGTGGCGATCAGCTCGTCGGTCGGCAGCAGCTGTTCCTGGCCGTCCTGTTGCACCCAGCGGAACAGGCGCACCTGCAGCGTCACCGGCGAGGTGCCGCTGTTGGTCAGCCACAGCTCACCGGCACGCTGGCGCGCCTCCAGCTGCAGGCTGGTGGGCGCGACCTGCAGGCTGGTGGCGCCGGCAGGGGCGGCGCCCAGCAGGCACAGGGCGAGCAGCGCCACGCCGGTGGCGCGCCACGGGCGGGGTCCGGCCATGCGGGCGTGCTCCATCAATAGGTGATCGTGGCGGTAACCGTATCCAGGTAGTTACCCGTGGCCGGATTGTTGGTGCTCAGGTTCAGGATCTGGCCGTAGACGATGTACGGCACGGCCAGGCCGGTGCCGATGCCGGCCTGGGTATTGGTGCCGGTTGTGGCGCCCCAGACCAGGGTATGCGCGGCATCCTGGTAGAGCTGGTAGCCGACATAGTTGTTGGCGGTCACCGCGGCATTGGTGTTCTTCATGCGCCGGGTGGTGACGTCGTTGGCGGTACCGGCGTTGGCGCCCGCATTCAGCGCAATCGTGTAGGGCGTCAGTGCCGAGCATTGCGCGGTCACCGTGCCCTGGCCCAGGGTAGGCGTGGCGGTGGTCGAGGCGGCGGTGCCGAAGTCGACGTTGGTGGCCGCCGCCGCCGTGATGGTGCAGGCCTTGGTGACCACCAGGGTGACATTGAAGGTGGTGGTGTCGGCGGCCAGCGCCTGGCCGGAAAGCAGCAGCCCGGCCAGGGCCCAGCCCAGCGGGGATCGAACTGGGAATCGCATGGACAACCTCCCTGACCCGAAGGTCCGTTGAACAAGGCGAAGACGGCACGTTCGGCGCCGCGGTGACGACTGCGAGGCCAGCTTAGGAAGCGTAAGTGTCTGTAATACGTGATAAATAAGAGAGTGAAAGAGCGGACGCCATCACGCTTTCACTTTCTTTGCCGGAACTGTGCATGGCTTGGAACGCCAGTTGGGTGGCGTTCGTTCAGATTGCGGCCGGATCGGCGATAATGGGTGCCATGAGCGTGAATCTGAAAACCCCGCAGGAAATCGAGATGATGCGCATCGCCGGCCGCCTGGCCAGCGAAGTGCTCGACATCGTCGCCCCCCACGTCAAGCCCGGTGTCACCACCGAGGAACTGGACCGCATCTGCCACGATCACATCGTGAACGTGCAGGGCGCCATTCCGGCCAACGTCGGCTACCGCGGCTTCCCCAAGACCGTGTGCACCTCGGTCAACAACGTCATCTGCCACGGCATCCCCAGCGAAGGGAAGGTGCTCAAGGATGGCGACATCATCAACATCGACGTCACCGTCATCAAGGACGGCTGGCACGGCGACACCAGCCGCATGTATTTCGTCGGCACCCCGTCGGTGATGGCCCGCCGCCTGGTGGAGACCACTTACGAAGCCATGTGGCGCGGCATCCGCGCAGTGCGTCCGGGCGCCACCCTGGGCGACATTGGCCATGCCATCCAGAGCTATGCCGAAGGCGAGCGGTTCAGCGTGGTGCGCGAGTACTGCGGCCACGGCATCGGCAAGGTCTACCACGACGAGCCGCAGGTGGTGCATTACGGCCGTCCGGGCCAGGGCCTGGTGCTGCAGCCGGGCATGACCTTCACCATCGAGCCGATGATCAACGAGGGCACCCGCTACAACAAGGTGCTGCCGGATGGCTGGACCGTGGTGACCAAGGACCGCAAGCTGTCGGCGCAGTGGGAGCACATGGTCGCGGTCACCGAGACCGGCGTCGACGTGCTGACCCTGTCGCCGGGCGAGTCGCAGGTCTCCTGACGATGTTGCCGGCGAGTTCGCTGCTGGACACGCCGGCCGCGTCGCTCAACGACCCGGACTGGGCGGCTGCCGCGCGCCACGCGCTGCAGCAGGCCGACGCGCGCCTGTACCGCCGCTTCGACCAGGGCGACAACATCGAGCGCCTGCTGGCGCTGCGCGCACGTGCCGCCGACCACCTGATCCGCCTGGCCTGGCAGCGTTGCCTGCCGGCCGGCAGCGGCCTGTCGCTGTTCGCGGTGGGCGGTTATGGCCGCGGCGAACTGTTCCCGCGTTCGGACATCGACCTGCTGGTGTTCGGTGATCCGCCGGCGCAACTGGCGCACGAAGCGGCCCTGGCGCGGCTGTTCGCGCTGCTGTGGGACTGCGGGTTGGCGGTCAGCCATGCGGTGCGCTCTGCATTGCAGTGCCGCGAGGCGGCGGCTGACCAGACCGTGTTGACCGCGCTGATCGAGGCGCGTCCGATCCTGGCCGATGACGCCGCCCGCCGCGCGCTGCGCGAGGCCATCGACGACCGCGAGCTGTGGCCGGCGCGTGCCTTCTTCCTGGCCAAGCTGGAAGAGCTGCGCGTCCGCCACCAGCGCTTCGGCGATACCGCCGACAACCTGGAGCCGGACCTGAAGGACGGTCCCGGTGGCCTGCGTGATCTCAATACGCTGGGCTGGATGGCGCTGCGCGCCTTTGGCGTGCGCGACCTGGAGGCCCTGGTCGGGCTCGGCCATCTGGGCGCCGACGAAGCTGCGGCGTTGAAGCGCGAGCGTGCAGTGCTGGCGCGGTTGCGCTTCGGCCTGCATCTGGTGGCGCGCCGCCCGGAAGAGCGCCTGCGTTTCGATTACCAGAAGACCCTGGCCGCGCGCCTGGGCTTCGAAGACGATGCCGAGAACCTCGGCGTCGAGAAGATGATGCAGGGCTTCTACCGCGCCGCGCTGGTGGTGCGCCGGATCAGCGACCGCCTGCTGCAGCGCTTCGAGGAACAGTTCGACGGCGAGGCGCAGCCGGAGCCGCTGACCGTGGGCTTTTCCCTGCGTCGTGGCTACCTGGCCGCCAACGAGGCCGACTGGCCGCAGGGCGACATCGGCCAGGTGTTCGCGCTGTTTTCCAGCTGGGCCAACAACCCGCAGGTGCGCGGCCTGCACTCGCTGACCGCGCGTGCGCTGGCCGAGTCGCTGCCGCTGCTGCCGGCCTATGACCAGGCCGACGCCGACGCACGCGAGCATTTCCTTGCCCTGCTGCGTGGCCAGCGCCCGGTCGACACGCTTTCGCGCATGGCGCGGCTGGGCGTGCTTGGCCAGTGGATTCCCGCGTTCGCCCAGGTCAGCGGGCGCATGCAGTTCGACCTGTTCCATGTCTATACGGTCGACCAGCACACGCTGATGGTCCTACGCAACATCGGCCAGTTCGCCAGCAGCCGTGCCGACGAACGCTTCTCGATCGCGCACGAAGTGTGGCCACGCCTGCGCAAGCCGGAACTGCTGCTGCTGGCCGGCCTGTTCCATGACATCGCCAAGGGCCGCGGCGGCGACCACTCCGAGCTGGGTGCGGTGGACGCGCGTGCGTTCTGCCAGGCACATGCACTGAGTGGCACCGATACCGAGCTGGTCGCCTGGCTGGTCGAACAGCACCTGCGCATGTCGGTGACGGCGCAGAAGCAGGACATCGCCGATCCGGTGGTGATCCATCGCTTCGCCACCCTGGTCGGCAGCCGCGACCGCCTGGACTACCTGTACCTGCTGACCTGTGCCGATATCGCCGGCACCAGCCCGAAACTGTGGAACGCCTGGAAGGATCGCCTGCTGGCCGACCTGTACTTCGCCACCCGGCGCGCGCTGCGCGAAGGACTGGAGCATCCGGTGCCCGCTGCCGAGCGCGTGGCCGAGGCGCGTGACAGCGTGCGCGCACTGGTGCGCGAGCAGGGCTATGACGACGCCACCATCGACCGCCAGTTCGCGGTGATGCCCGATGAGGGCTTCATCCGCCTGCGGCCCGAGCAGCTGGCCTGGCAGGCCGCCGCACTGGTGCCCGTGAAGCAGGGCCAGACCCTGGTCAAGGTGCGCCGGATCAGTGTCGACGACCCCGCGCTGGAAGTGTTCGTGCACTCGCCCGACCGCGATGGCCTGTTCGCCGCGATCGTAATGACCCTGGACCGTAAGGGCTACGGGATCCACCGTGCACGCGTGCTGGACGGCCCGGCCGACACCATCTTCGACACCTTCGAAGTCAACCCGGCCGACACCTTTGCCGATGGCAGCAGTGCCAACCTGGAGGCGGCGCTGCGTGAGGCCCTGAGCGGCGACCTGACGCGGCTGCGGCCGTCACGCCGGGTGGTGCCGCGACAGCTGCGTCATTTCCGTTTTGCGCCGCGCATCGAATTCCGCGATGAACCGGGCGCGACCCGTTTTGCCCTGGTCGCCCCCGACCGTCCCGGCCTGCTGGCCGATGTGGCGTTCGTGCTGCGAAACCAGGGCCTGCGCGTGCATGATGCGCGCATTGCCACGTTCGGCGAACGCGCCGAAGACACCTTCGTGATCAGTGACGAACACGACCTCCCCCTGACTGAACCTGCCCGGCAGCAGCTGCATGACGCGATGCTGGCCTGCCTGGACCCTGATCGAAACGCCGGAGACCCCGCCTGA
Source organism: Stenotrophomonas sp. YJH_SMC_29 (assembly GCF_059371235.1). Taxonomy (NCBI): domain Bacteria; kingdom Pseudomonadati; phylum Pseudomonadota; class Gammaproteobacteria; order Lysobacterales; family Lysobacteraceae; genus Stenotrophomonas; species Stenotrophomonas sp. YJH_SMC_29. Next base: position 71,935 of record NZ_JCAFUK010000008.1, read on the forward strand.
TGGCCACCAAGCCCGCCAAGAAGACCGCCGCGACCCCCAAGAGCGCAGCGGCCCGGAAACCTGCTGCCGCCGCACCGGCCGCGAAGAAGACCCCTGCGCCGAAGAAGGCCGCTGCGGTGAAGGCCCCGGCGAAGAAAACGACGGCGGTGAAGCGTGCTGTGAAGAAGCCGGCGCCGGCCAAGAGCGCCGAAGCCGTCCGCGCCGAAACCATTGCCCGCAAGTCGCTGCGCAAGCCGTCGGCACCGGGCGTTGAAGAGCTGAAGTTCGGCATCGAGAGCGCCTTCGAGCGCCGCGCGACGCTGACCCTGCACGAGCTGGAAGGCTCGACCAGGCCGCTGGTCAACCGCGTGATCGACGGCCTGGAGAGCGGTGAATTCCGCGTCGCCGAGCCGGACGGCCAGGGCGGCTGGAAGGTCAACGAGTGGCTGAAGAAGGCGGTGCTGCTGTATTTCCGCGTCAACGACATGGCGGTGGTCGATGCACGCCCGGCACCGTTCTGGGACAAGGTCGAATCGCGCTTCGCCGGCTATGACGAAGCGAAGTTCCGCCGTGGCGGCGTGCGCGTGGTGCCGGGTGCGATTGCCCGCCGCGGCACGTACTTCGGCAAGGACGTGGTGCTGATGCCGAGCTTCACCAACATCGGTGCCTACGTCGGCGAAGGCACCATGGTCGACACCTGGGCCACCGTCGGTTCCTGCGCGCAGATCGGCCAGCACTGCCACCTGTCCGGCGGCGCCGGCATCGGCGGCGTGCTGGAGCCGCTGCAGGCCAGCCCGACCATCATCGAGGACCACTGCTTCATCGGTGCCCGCTCGGAAGTGGTGGAAGGCGTGGTGGTCGGCCACCACAGCGTGATCGGCATGGGCGTGTTCCTCAGCCAGAGCACCCGCATCTACAACCGCGCCACCGGTGAGATCAGCTACGGCTACATTCCGCCGTACAGCGTGGTGGTGTCCGGCTCGCTGCCAAGCAAGGACGGTACCCATTCGCTGTACTGCGCGGTGATCGTCAAGCAGGTTGATGCCAGGACCCGCAGCAAGACCAGCGTCAACGACCTGCTGCGCGGCCTGGCCGACTGAAGATGACTGCGCCGGAGGATCTGGCGCCGTCCGCGATCTACCGGCATCCGTCCGGCACCCTGTTCGGGCGGATGCTGCCGCGCCTGCTGCACGCCCCGCGCTGGACCCGGCTGCGCCGCGCGCTGTCGCGGCGCTGGCCGATGCCGGCGCTGGCCAGCGATGTGCGCGACGTGGTCTACGTCAGCTGGTGGGTCGACGTGCGCCACGCGCCGATGCCACCACCCGGCCATCACTACGTGGTCCATGCCGGACGCACGCCCTACACCATCCTCAGCTATCGGCACGGCCATTTCGGGCCGGCGCTGGCCGGGCCGCTGCGCTCGCTGATGCCGTCGCCCAGGCAGAGCAACTGGCGCTGGTACCTGCGCCGTGACGATGATCCGGACGGGACGCCGGTGGTGTTGTTCGATCGCAACGTGATGGACCAGCTGGCCTTCGTCGCCGGCGCGCGCGCCTTCAGCGATGTCATGCAGCCGCATCTGTCCACGCGCTTCGCGCATGTGGTGCGCACCGATGGTGGTGGGCACACCGTGGTCGAAGGCGGGCAGGGCAGCGCGCCAGCGCTGCACCTGCAGTGGCAGGCGGCTGCGGGCTGGGACGATGCCGGGTGGGCGGCGGCCTTCGGCGGCCACCAGGCCCTGCTGCGCTTCCTGACCTGCCAGGACCAGGCCATCGCCCGGACCTGTGATCACCGCTGGGCCAGCACCCGCATCGCGCTGCCGGTGGAAATCGCCCACCTGCAACCGTTGCGGCTGGACGGCGAGCCGCAGTGCCCGCGGCTGCAGGCCATGGGCGTGGCGTTGCAGGAGGGGCTGGCCTTCCGGTTGCCGCAGGTGCCGTTCCGGGTCGTGTCCGAGCGCCTGTTGTGAGATTCTGGCCCTCTGTTTTCCAGCATCACAGATGGCCATGAGCACCACTGTCTACGGTTTGAAGAACTGCGATACCTGCAAGAAGGCGACCAAGTGGCTGGACCGCTTCGGCGTGCCGTACACCTTCATCGACTACCGCGACAACAAACCCAGCCCGGAAATGCTGCTGGCGTGGGCCGCGCAGCTGGGTGGGCTGGCCGCGATGGTCAACAGGTCCTCCACTACCTGGCGGCAGCTGCCGGACAACCGCAAGGCCGCGGACTCCGAGGCCGAATGGAAGCTGCTGCTGCGCGAGTACCCGCAGTTGATCAAGCGCCCGCTGGTGGTCACTACCGACGGCGCGGTCAGCCAGGGCTTCAGTGACAACGGCTTCAAGGCCCGCTTCGGCGTCGGTGACGCATGAGCGCGGTCCTCGACCTGACCTGCGAGCTGATCGCACGGCCCTCGGTGACGCCGGACGATGCTGGCTGCCAGGCACTGCTGGCGGCGCGCCTGGAGCAGGCCGGGTTCCAGTGCGATCACCTGCGGCTGGGCGAGGTCGACAACCTGTGGGCGACCCATGGCCAGGGCGCGCCGGTACTGGTGCTGCTGGGCCATACCGACGTGGTGCCGACGGGCCCGCGCGAGGCCTGGACCAGCGACCCGTTCACGCCGCAGGTCCGTGACGGCGTGCTGTATGGCCGTGGTACCGCCGACATGAAGGGCAGCGTGGCGGCATTCGTGGTGGCCGCCGAGCAGTTCGTCGCCGCGCACCCCGATCACCCCGGCACGCTGGCGGTGCTGCTGACCAGCGACGAGGAGGGCGATGCCATTGATGGCGTGCGCCACGTCGCGCGGCTGTTCGCCGAACGCGGCCAACGCATCGACTGGTGCATTACCGGCGAGCCGTCGTCGACCGCGACGCTCGGTGACCTGCTGCGCGTGGGGCGTCGTGGCAGCCTGTCGGCCAAGCTGCGCGTGCAGGGCGTACAAGGCCATGTGGCGTATCCGGAAAAGGCGCGCAACCCGATTCACCAGGCGGCGCCGGCTCTGGCCGAATTGAGTGCGCGGCGTTGGGATGACGGCTACGAGAGTTTCCCGCCGACCAGCCTGCAGATCTCCAACATCCACGCCGGTACCGGTGCCAACAACGTGATTCCCGGCGAGCTCGAAGTGGATTTCAACATCCGCTACAACCCGCACTGGGATGCGTCGAAGCTGGAAGCGGAGATCACCGCACTGCTGGACCGGCACGGCCTGCAGTACGCGCTGAAGTGGCATCGCAGCGGCGAGCCGTTCTACACCCCGGAGGGCACGCTGCGCGCCACCGCGCGGGCGGTGCTGGCCGAGCACATCGGCCGTGCGCCGGAAGAAAGTACCGGCGGCGGCACGTCCGATGCACGCTTCATTGCGCCGCTGGGTGCGCAGTGCATCGAAGTGGGGCCGGTCAACGCCAGCATCCACCAGGTGGACGAGAACGTGCGCGTGGACGATCTGGAAGCACTGCCGGGGCTGTACCAGCGGCTGGTGGAACGGCTGCTGGTGTGAGGCATGGCGCCGGGCACGGCCCGGCGCTACCCCTGTGGGCGCCGACTGCTGGGTGCCGACCGTTGGTCGGCACACCTTCACCTGGTTGCCAATGCAACGGTTGCGCTGCGCCGGAAAGCAGGGTAGGGTCGATGCCATGTCGATCCGCCTGGCCACCGCCGTCAACAACAACCGCAATAATCTGCGCGCGAATAATCGTGCGTGGCCGATGCGGGACTGCGCCCTGGGTAGATAGACAGCAACACACGCCCGGACACCAGAAAACCCGCATCGGTCGATGCGGGTTTTTTTGTGCCCGGGCGCAGCCTGCCCGGGCCTGGATGGCCGGTCGAACACCTCCCACCCGTGAAATTCCCCCAACAGGAGCTCCCCCATGTGTTCGATCTTCGGAATCTTCGGCCTGCAGGCCGGTGACGATCTTCCGGCCCTGCGCCGCCATGCGCTGGAACTGTCGCAGCGCCAGCGCCACCGTGGCCCGGACTGGAGCGGCGTGTATCTCGACGAAGGCGCGCTGCTGGTCCACGAACGGCTGGCCATTGTCGACCCGGCCGGTGGTTCGCAGCCGCTGCTGTCGGCCGACGGCCAGCTGGCACTGGCGGTGAACGGTGAGATCTACAACCACCAGGCATTGAAGGCGGCGCTGACCGCCGCCTACGACTTCCAGACCGGATCGGACTGCGAGGTGATCAACGCGCTGTACCGCCAGGGCGCTTCGCCGGCGCAGTGGCTGGAACAGCTCAATGGCATCTTCGCGTTCGCGCTGTGGGACCGCGACAGTGGGCGTGTACTGGTGGCGCGCGACCCGGTCGGCGTGGTGCCGTTGTACTGGGGCCATGATGCCCAGGGCCGCCTGCGCGTGGCCTCGGAAATGAAGGCGCTGGTCGATACCTGTGCCGATGTCGCGCAGTTCCCGCCGGGCCACTACTTCGACAGCGCCAGTGGAGAGCTGGTGCGCTACTACCAGCAACCGTGGCGCGACTATGCCGACGTGCAGGGCCGCCAGGCCGACCTGGCCGAACTGCGCCAGGCGTTCGAGCATGCGGTGGAACGCCAGCTGATGAGCGATGTGCCGTACGGCGTGCTGCTGTCCGGTGGCCTGGACTCGTCGCTGGTGGCGGCGGTGGCCGCACGCTATGCGCGTCGCCGCATCGAGGATGGCGGGCAGACCGAAGCCTGGTGGCCGCGGCTGCACTCGTTCGCGATTGGATTGAAGGGCTCGCCCGACCTGGCTGCCGCCGCGATCGCCGCCGAAGCACTGGGCACCGTGCATCACGGCTTCGAGTACACGTTCGAGGAAGGCCTCGATGCGCTGCCGGAGGTGATCCGCCACATCGAGACCTACGACGTCACCACCATCCGTGCATCGACGCCGATGTTCCTGCTGGCGCGACGGATCAAGGCGATGGGAGTGAAGATGGTGCTGTCCGGCGAGGGCAGCGACGAGATCTTCGGTGGCTACCTGTACTTCCACAAGGCGCCGGACGCGCGTGAGTTCCACGATGAGCTGGTACGCAAGCTCGACGCCCTGCACAACTACGATTGCCTGCGTGCCAACAAGTCGATGATGGCCTGGGGCGTGGAACCGCGCGTGCCGTTCCTCGACCGTGAGTTCCTTGACGTGGCGATGCGCTTCGATGCCGCGCACAAGATGGTCGGTGCCGGTTTTGGCGGCCGTCGCATCGAGAAGGCCGTGCTGCGCGAGGCGTTCGATGGCTACCTGCCGGACAGCATCCTGTGGCGGCAGAAGGAACAGTTCAGCGATGGCGTGGGCTATGGCTGGATCGATGGGCTGAAGGCCCATGCCGAGGCGCAGGTGAGCGACCGTGTACTGGCGGCCGCCGACAAGCGCTTCCCGCACAACCCGCCGCAGACCAAGGAGGCGTACTACTACCGCCACCTGTTCGAGCAGTTCTTCCCGAGCCGGGCAGCGGCCGAGACCGTGCCGGGGGGCAAGTCGATCGCCTGTTCGTCGCCCGCGGCCATCGCCTGGGACGCCAGTTTCGCCGCGGCGGCGGATCCGTCGGGCCGGGCGATCGCCGGAGTGCACGAGCAGGCGCTGGCCTAGGCGCGAGAAAGGGGAGGGAGGACGGCGCGTCGTAGCCACAAACGTCTTAATCCCCTCCGTCCCCTTTTTTGTATGATCGCCCCCCGTACATTGGGGAATGTTCATGGACGTACAGAACGGGGGCCAGGCGCCGCAGATGAAGTGGGGATGGCGCTACCTGGGCTGGGCCGTGGTACCTCTGCTGGCCGGCGTGCTGCTGGCCCGCTATGCCGGGCCGGTTGCGCCCGAAGCGGTTGCGCGTGCCACGGCCGCCACCGAAGGCAGCTGGGCGCAGCACCTGGCGTCACCGCTGGGCCTGTTCCTGCTGCAGCTGCTGGTGCTGCTGCTGGTGGCCAAGGGCGCGGGGGCGCTGCTCAAGCGTCTGGGGCAGCCGGCGGTGATCGGCGAGATGGCGGCCGGCCTGATGATGGGGCCGCTGGTGCTCGGCAGCCTTCTGCCGCACCTGCAGGGGGCGCTGTTTCCGGCCAGTTCGCTGGGCCCGCTGGGCATGCTCAGCCAGCTGGGCGTGCTGATGTTCCTGCTGGTGGCCGGTGCCGAGCTGGACCTGGCAGCACTGCGTGGACGCCGGCGTTTCGCCTTTACCGTCAGCCATGCCGGCATCGCGGTGCCGTTCGTGCTCGGCGTCGCCCTGGCCATCTGGCTGTATCCGCAGCATGGCCCACAGGGGGTGGGCTTCACGGCATTCGCACTGTTCGTCGGCATTTCGATGAGCATCACCGCCTTCCCCGTGTTGCTGCGCATCCTTGCCGATCGCGGCATCACGCAGACGCCGCTGGGTCAGACCGCCATCGCCTGCGCAGCACTGGGCGATGCCACCGCGTGGTGCCTGCTGGCATTGATCGTGGCCGCTGCCCAGGCCGGCGGCTGGTTGCCGGCCAGCCTCAACCTGCTGTGCGTGGTCGCGTTCGTGGCACTGATGCTGGGGCTGGTGAAGCCGTGGTTCGCCCGCCAGCAGGTCGCGCCGGGGCGTGAGGGACGCTGGCTGCTCGGCATCCTGCTGCTGTCGCTGGGCAGTGCGCTGGTCACCGAGATGCTGGGCATCCACGCGCTGTTCGGTGCGTTTGCCGCAGGCGTGGCGGTGTCGTCCAACGCGCAGCTGCGTGACCTGTTGATGGCCCGCGTCGAACCGTTCGCGGTGACGCTGCTGCTGCCGTTGTTCTTCGCCATGACCGGGCTGCGCATGCGCGCCGATGCGCTGCAGGCCAGCGACATCGTGCTGTGCGTAGTGGTGATCGCGGTGGCCACGACCGGCAAGCTGCTGGGCACCTTCAGTGCCGCGCGCAGTGCCGGCATGCCCACGCGCGAGGCGTGGCGGTTGGGCGCGCTGATGAACACCCGCGGCCTGATGGAACTGATCGTGCTCAACCTGGGTTACGAGCTGGGCCTGCTCGGCGACCGCCTGTTCGCGGTGCTGGTGATCATGGCGCTGGTGACCACGGCGATGACCGGACCACTGCTGAACCTGATCGAGCGGCGCAGGGGCTGACCGTTGAACGGTAGTGCCGGCCGCTGGCCGGCAACCTGATGATGCTGGATGCACCTGCATGGATGCCGGCCAGCAGCCGGCACTACCGCGCTGGCACCAGCGTCATGGTGTGCTGCGCCTTGCCGGGCAGGAACGGTGTCGGGCGCCCGTGCACCCAGTCCTCGTGGCCGGCGCCCCAGTACGGTGACAGCGGGTGGCCGCTCTGGCCGCCGGGCATGTGCACGATGCCGTCGGCCTCGTGGCCCGGAGAAACCACCATGCGTTCGGAGGCGCCGAAGTTCGGCGTCTGCACGCGCGGCATGTCGCGGTCGCCGGGCAGGCGGTCGGCCGGCATGCACAGCCAGCGCTTGGCGATGTCCGGCAGCGCCCGTGCGATGGGGTGGCAGATCGCCGCCGTGTTGCGTTCGCCCCAGCTGCGCTTGGCCAGCGGTCCCTGCTTGGCCAGCTCACTTTCGGTACGGCGTGCCGCGTCGATCAGCAGCGCATCCCAGCTGTCGAAGGCCGGGGGCAGCAGATTGGCCGGACGCTGTTGCAGCATCGGCCAGGCCACGCCTTCCAGCTGTGCCAGGCGCGGCTCCAGGTAGGCATCGCCCAGCTGCGCGTTGGCGGGTGCCAACAGTGCGTCGGACAACGTCTGCATCACCTGCGTACGGAACTCCCGCACCACCCGGTAGCTGACCGAGCTGGCCGAGGCACGGCCACCCCATTGATGGCTGGCCTCCTTCAAACGCTTCAGGGCAGGGTCGTCACTGCGTTCGATGACGTCGTGCAGCAGGGCCCACCAGCGCTGCAGGAACACGGCGCGGTCGTCGAGCTGGATCGCCAGCAGGTCGTGCTCGTCGAAGCGGTCCTGGATGGCGAGCAGATCGCGGATCTGCCGCGCGCGGGCGCCCAGGTCATATCCACCGTTGCCGACATTGGCCAGTGACTCGCCGTCGAGGACGCGGCCGTTGGCGGTCCACAGGCGATGGTTGGGTGGGTCGATCAATGCCGGCGAGGCGTCGCTGCGGATCGGCCAGGGGGCGCAGTCCTGGTTGCTGGCGGCGGTGAAGCCCGCAGGCGCACAGCCGGGACCGCGATCCGGACGGGCGCCGATCAGGCGCCAGGCGATGCGTCCGCTGCGGTCGCCGACCACCAGGTTCTGTGCGGGAATGCCGGCGCGGTCGGCGAAGCGCAGGGCAGCGTCCAGGTCACCGGCACGGGCCAAGTCACCGAAGTCCAGGCGCACCGCACCGGGCAGGTGGGCGACCCAGCGCAGCGCATCACCACTGCCATCGGCGTGGGTATGCAGGATCGGCCCCCATGCGGTTTCGCGTACCGGGAACCGCACATCGGCCTGGCCGGCCACGGCGATGCGTTCTTCATGCACGGTCACCGTGGCGTTTGCCGGTTCAGTGCGGTAGTCCGCGGTGTCGATGTAGCTGTTGGTGAAACCCCAGGCGACGTGTCCGTTGCTGCCGACGATCACGGCCGGCAGGCCCGGCAGCGAGAAACCGGTGACGTCGACCTGGCCGCCAGCGGCCTGTGGGTCGGGGTAGCGCAGGCGCACGCGGAACCACAGGCCCGGCGCGCGCAGGCCCAGGTGCATGTCGTCGGCGACGATCGCGCGACCGTCGGCGGTAAGCGCCCCGGCCACCGCGAAGTTGTTGCTGCCGACGGCGTCCACCTCTTCCTGCGCGGTGCCGGATTTTCCCTTCAATGTGCGCAGGTCGAGCTGGCTGGCATCGGGCAGGGCGGCGTTGCCGGTGGGTTCGCCGAACAGCGGTGCATCCCATTCGGTGCCGTCGTGGGCGATCAGCGCGTACAGCGCCGGCGGCACCACCGCGCGGATGCGGCTCAGTGCAAGCTCGGTCTGGTTGCCGGGGTCCTGCAGGTCGGCGTACATGGCCAGCCCGGTCAACACGCTGTCGCTGGCCTGCCAGGGCTGCGGCGGCTGCCGCAGCAGCAGGTAGGCCCACGGGCGCACGGAGAGATCGGCCAGGCCCTCGTTGACGCCATCCACGTAGGCGCGCACGGCCTCGCCATTGCCGCCCAGTGCGGCCTGCAGATTCGCCTCGGTGCGTGCTCGCAGCCGGTGCACGCGCATGCGCTTGTCGGCGTCGATGGCCTTCGGCCCGAACAGCGCCGACAGCTCGCCAGCGGCACTGCGGCGCATCAGGTCCATCTCGAAATAGCGCTCCTGCGCATGCACGCGGCCCAGCGCGCGCATCGCATCGGTCTGGCTGCCGGCCGTGATGGTGACCACGCCCAGCCCATCGCGCTCGATGGTGACCGGCTTGGCCAGGCCCGGCAGTGGATGCTCGCCGTCCAGGTCGGCCAGGCTGCCGCGCAGCAGCAGCCACAGGACCAGGGCGGTGACCAGCACGATGGCGATCACTACGCCCAGCATCCAACGCCATGTACGTCGCATCGCACGTCCTTTCCGAACTCGTGGGCCGATTGTAGCCGCAGGCGCAACTGCGACTGATTCCGATTAGATCACCGTCGCCGGAAATGCGTCACCCTATGCCGCATCGATTCACAGGAGCCCCCCATGAAAGGCAACCCGGACGTCATCGCCTGCCTGAAGGAACTGCTGCGCGGCGAGCTTGCTGCGCGCGACCAGTACTTCATCCATTCCCGCCGCTATGAGGACCAGGGCCTGTTCGCGCTGTACGAGCGCCTGAACCACGAGATGGAAGAGGAAACCCAGCATGCCGATGCGCTGCTGCGCCGGATCCTGTTCCTGGGCGGCGACCCGGACATGCGCCCGCATGCCACCGAGCCCGGCAAGACCGTGGAGGAGATGCTGCAGAAGGATCTCGATACTGAATACGCCGTTCGGAACAATCTCGCCGCCGGCATGAAGCTGTGCGAGGAGAAGGGTGACTACGTGAGCCGCGACATCCTGCTGGCGCAGCTGAAGGACACCGAAGAAGACCACGCCTGGTGGCTGGAACAGCAGCTGGGCCTGATCAAGCGCATCGGCCTGGAGCTGTACCAGCTGAGCAAGATCGACGGCAGCGGCGCCCCGGCGCACTGAGCCGCAGGTGGCGCCGGGTAATTCCCGGCGACCACCCGGTAGAGCCGACCGCTGGTCGGCTGCTCTGCAGAAAGCAGCCGACCAGCGGTCGGCTCTACCAGAAGCGGGAAGCAGCCGACCAGCGGTCGGCTCTACCAGAAGCACAGCGTTCTGTCGCCCGCCAGCACCGGAGCACCGCGAGCCCGCCTTCGCCCGCCAGCCGCTCCACCGCCCGCCAGCCGACAACGAAAAAGCCGGGGAATGCCCCGGCCTTTTCGTGCCTGACGTCCGTCACAGCGCGCCAACCAAGGCTGACACCTGCCAGGAGCAATAGTCCGGGGTCAGAGCCCGTTCCGTTGGAACGGGATCCGACCCCAAGCCCTCACTCCACCGACAGCCCTTCCACCTTCTGCCAGCCGCGCGGCAGCAGGTGGCCGCGGGTGGCGCGGGCGCCGAGATAGGCGTCGAGCTCGTTGAACTTCAGGCCCATCGTGCGCTGGCCGCTGCGCACCTGCAGGGTCTGCCCCGGGCTGATCGCCACGATGGCGACCACGCGTTCGGTGGCGAGCTTGGCCTTCGGAATCTCGATGATCTTGTTGCCCTTGCCCTTGTCCAGTTCCGGCAGGTCGTTGGCGGCGATCGCCAGCAGGTTGCCCGAACTGGTCACCGCCACGATGCGGTCGGTGGCGACGTTGGCGACCACCGACGGGGTCAGCACCGACGAGCCCGCCGACAGGTTCAGCATCGCCTTGCCGGCCTTGTTGCGGCCGATCAGGTTCTCGAAGCGGGTGACGAAGCCGTAACCATGGCTGGAGGCCAGCACGAAGCGAGTGTCCGGCTCGGCGCTGGCCAGGGTCACGAAGCTGGTGCCCGGCGCCGGCGAGAAGCGGCCGGTCAGCGGTTCGCCATTGCCTCGTGCGGAGGGCAGGGTGTGCACCGGCGTCGAGTAGGCGCGGCCCTCGCTGTCGAGGAACGCGACCTGCTGGGTGCTGCGCGCGCGCACCGCGCCCTGCAGTCCGTCGCCTTCGCGGTAGGACAGGGCCGATGCATCGACGTCGTGGCCCTTGGCGGCGCGAATCCAGCCCTTCTCCGACAGCACCACGGTCATCGGCTCGCTCGGCACCAGCTCGGTCTCGTCGATCGCCTGGGCGGCCTGGCGCTGCACCAGCGGCGAACGGCGTGCGTCGCCGAACTTCTTGGCGTCGGCGGTCAGTTCGTCGCGGATCAGCTTCTTCAGCTTGGCCTTGCTGTCCAGGATGCCGAGGATCTTCTCGCGCTCCTTGGCCAGTTCGTCCTGCTCGCCGCGGATCTTCATCTCCTCCAGGCGGGCCAGCTGCTTCAGCTTGGTTTCCAGGATGTACTCGGCCTGTTCCTCGGACAGGCCGAAGCGCGCGATCAGCGCGGCCTTCGGTTCGTCCTCGGTACGGATGATGTGGATCACCTCGTCCAGGTTGAGGAAGGCGACCAGCAGGCCTTCCAGCAGGTGCAGGCGGCGCTCGACCTTCTGCAGGCGGTGCTGCAGGCGGCGGGTCACGGTGTTGCTGCGGAAGACCAGCCATTCGCTGAGCAGCATCTTCAGGTTCTTCACCTGCGGACGCCCATCCAGCCCGATCACGTTGAGGTTGACGCGGTAGCTGCGCTCCAGGTCCGTGGTCGCGAACAGGTGGCCCATCAGCTGGTCGGCGTCGACGCGGTTGGAACGCGGCACCAGCACCACGCGCACCGGGTTGGCGTGGTCGGACTCATCGCGGATGTCCTCCAGCCACGGCAGCTTCTTGGCGCGCATCTGTGCGGCGATCTGCTCGATCACCTTCGACGGCGACACCTGGAACGGCAGGGCGGTGACCACGATGTTGCTGGCTTCCTTGGTGAAGGTCGCACGCGCACGCACGCTGCCGTTGCCGGTCTCGTAGATGGTCCGCAGGTCGTTGGCCGAGGTGATGATCTCGGCGCTGGACGGGTAGTCCGGGCCCTGCACGTGCTCGCACAGGTCGCGCACGCTGGCATCGGGGTTGTCCAGCAGGTGCAGCAGTGCGCTGACGATCTCGTTGAGGTTGTGCGGCGGCACGTCGGTGGCCATGCCCACGGCGATGCCGGTGGTGCCGTTGAGCAGCAGGTGCGGCAGCCGTGCCGGCATCCAGGTCGGCTCCTGCAGGGTACCGTCGAAATTCGGTGCCCAGTCGGTGGTGCCCTGGCCCAGCTCGCCCAGCAGCACTTCGGCGATCGGGGTCAGCTTGGATTCGGTGTAACGCATCGCTGCGAACGACTTCGGGTCGTCGCTGGAGCCGAAGTTGCCCTGGCCTTCGATCAGCGGGTAGCGGTACGAGAACGGCTGCGCCATCAGCACCAGCGCCTCGTAGCACGCGCTGTCGCCGTGCGGGTGGTATTTACCGATGACGTCACCGACGGTGCGCGCGGACTTCTTCGGCTTGGACGCGGCATTCAGGCCCAGCTCGCTCATCGAATAGATGATGCGGCGCTGCACCGGCTTCAGGCCGTCGCCGATGAACGGCAGGGCGCGGTCCAGGACCACATACATCGAGTAGTCGAGGTAGGCGCGCTCGGCGTACTCGCGCAGCGGCAGTTGTTCGAATCCGTGGAACACGGGGCGGGCAAGTTCGGTCATGCGGCGTTGTTACCTGTTGTCGGGAGGCGGCGACGGCGGTCGCCGCTCGCAATCCTGTGATTATCCGGATGCGGCGGGGGATGCCAAGCCGCGTGCAGGGTCCAGCCCGGTTTCCAGGCCGTGCCCGGCCCGCGCCAGGTAGCGCCCGGGGGGCAGCCCGAAGTGGCGGCGGAACACGGTGACGAAGGCGCTGGCGCTGCTGAAGCCCAGCGCATGGGCGATGTCGGCCACGCTGCGGCCGTCGGTCAGCTGGCGCAGGGCCTCGGCCAGGCGTGCCTGCTGCCGCCACTGGGCGAAGCTGAGCGTGGTCTCATCGCGGAAGTGGCGGGTCAGGCTGCGCGGCGACAGGCCGGCCCAATGCGCCCATTCGGCCAGGCTGCGTTCGTCGGACGGATCGGCCAGCAGCTGCGAGGCGATCTTCAGCAGGCGCCGGTCGTGCGGCATCGGCAGGTGCATGCGCTGGCGCGGCGCGGCGCGGATCTCGTCCAGCAGCACGTCGATGATGTGCTGGCGCTCGGGCGTGGTGGCATCGCCCAGCGGCCATTCGCAGATGCGGTCGGCCAGCGCCTGCGCCAGTTTGGACAGTCCCAGCACGCACGGATCGGCAGGCAGGGTGGCGCAGGCGGGCGCGGCCAATGCCATGCCCCAGCCGCGCAGCGGGCCGTCGAGCGTGACCGTATGGGGCTCCAGCGGCGGCATCCAGCCAGCCGAGCCCGGCGCCAGCGACCAGGTGCCATGCGAGGTGCGGGTGGTCAGCAGGCCGCGTTCGACGCAGATCAGCTGGGCGCGCTCGTGGTGGTGCCAGTCGACCTCACGGGCCAGGCCCTGCTGGCTGTCGAAGCGGAAGGCGATGACCGGCGGGCCGTCGTTGCGCTCGAACCAGTCCAGTGCCTCATCCCTGAGCAGGCGTTTGGGAACCTGAATTTCTGCCTTGTTCATCATGTCCGCTGGCTGAAATGTGACATCCATTGGCTGGATTGTACTACCGGGCCACCTGACCAGATCATTAAGGTAGGCGCCTTCACTGATCGAGCCCGCTGCTGCAACACAGCATTCGATGCCAGATCGAATATTTCCATTGAGAAATATTTTTTTTGGAAGAGAATGCTCCCCCATGATCTGTCCTGCAACCACTCCCCCCAGCTTCGGCCTGCTGCTGCGCCAGGTGCGCGACGGCCTGGTGCGCCAGCTCGACGCGTCCATGGCGGAAGAAGATCTGGGAATCGGCTTCACCCATTACATCGGGTTGAAGGTGCTTTCCCACATGGCGCCCTGCACCGCCAACGAACTGGCCCAGGCCATCGACCAGGTGCCCAGCGCGGTGACCCGCCTGCTGGACAAGCTGGAGGCGCTGGGCTGCGTCCGCCGCGAGGCGCATGCGCAGGACCGGCGGGCGCTGCAGATCGTGCTGACCGACGAAGGCCGTGCGTTGTGGGCGCGGCTGAAGCTGCGCGGCGACGCGGTGATGGATTACGCGCTGCGTGATCTTTCCGCCGCCGAGCGCACGCTGCTGCTGTCCCTCCTTACCCGAATCCGCGATTCACTGACGACCCCATGAACCCGATCCCGCATTCCACTTTCCGCCGGTCCGGGCGCGCGCTGCTGGTGTCAGCGCTGGCGCTGGCCCTGGCCGCCTGCGCAAGCAGTCGTGGCCTCAACCCGCAGGGCCACGTGCTTGACGTGGACAGCCTGCACAGCGAACGCACCCTGGCCGACACCGACCTGAGCGCCACCGGCTTCCCGGCGCAGGACTGGTGGAAGGCACTGGGCGATGCGCAGCTGGACGCACTGGTCGCCGAAGGCCTGGCCGGTCATCCGAGCCTGGACGCCGCCGACGCGCGCCTGCGCCAGGCCCAGGCCCAGGTCGGTACCGCGCGCGCCGACGAGCTGCCCAGCCTGTCGGTGTCCGGCGGCTACACCGGCCTGCGCCTGCCCGAGTCGATGGTCGGCAGCGAGATGGGCGGCCGCTATGGCGGCAGCAGCCAGGTCGCCTTCGACTTCAGCTACGGCGTGGACCTGTGGGGCGGCAAGCGTGCCGCCTGGGAAGCGGCGGTGGACGGCGCGCACGCCGCCACCGTTGAAGCGCAGGCCGCGCGCCTGAACCTGTCCACCGGCATCACCCAGGCCTATGCCGACCTGGCCTACGCGTGGCAGCTCAACGACGTGGCTGAGGAAGAGCTGGGCCGCTCGCAGAAGTCATTGGAACTGACCCGCCAGCGCCGCCGCGCCGGCATCGACAGTGACCTGCAGGTGCGCCAGGCCGAGGCCCGCGTGCCGGCCGCCCAGCAGCAGGTGCAGGCGGCGCAGCAGCGCATCGATGCGGCGCGCACCGCGCTGGCCGCGCTGGTCGGCAAGGGTCCGGACCGCGGCCTGTCGATCCAGCGCCCGCAGCCGCTGAACCCGCTGGCGCTGCAGCTGCCGGGCGTGCTGCCCAGCGAACTGCTGGGCCGTCGGCCCGACATCGTGGCCGCACGCTGGCGTGTTGAAGCGGCCGACAAGCAGATCAAGGTCGCCAAGACCAAGTTCTACCCAAGCTTCAACCTGACCGCGCTGGCTGGCGTGGTCGCCCCGAACGTGGGCGACCTGCTGAAGAGCAGCTCCACCTTCGCCTACATCGGCCCGGCGCTGAGCCTGCCGATCTTCGAAGGCGGCAAGCTGCGCGCCAACCTGGCCAACACCGACGCGCAGTACGACCTGGCGGTGGCCAACTACAACCAGACCGTGCTCGATGCGCTGCGCGATGTGGCCGACCAGGTCAACGCGGTGCGCTCGCTGGCACAGCAGGCGCAGTCGCAGCAGCAGGCGGTGGACACCGCACGCGCTGCCTTCGACCTGGCCCAGCAGCGCTACCGTGCCGGCATCGGCAGCTACCTGGACGTTCTGAGCGCGCAGTCCACCCTGCTGCAGTCGCAACAGCAGCTGGCCGGCCTGCAGTCGCAGCAGGTACAGACGTCGGTGCGCCTGAGCAAGGCGCTGGGCGGTGGTTTCGTGCCCACTGACGCCGACCGCGCCCCGATCGCCTCCCGTTCCGAATCCTCGCATTCCTGAAGACTTCCGCCATGAGCCAGACCCAAGACACTGCGGCCCCGGCCGCCCCCAACCGCCGCGGCAACCTGCTGCGCGGCCTGTTCGTGATCGTCGTGCTGCTGCTTGCCGCACTGGCGCTGTGGTACTTCATGTTCGGCCGTTGGTTCGAAGAAACCGACGATGCCTACGTGCAGGGCAACCTGGTGCAGATCACCCCGCTGGTGGCCGGTACCGTGGTCGCCATCAACGCCGATGACGGCATGCGCGTGGAGCGCGGCCAGCTGCTGGTGCAGCTGGACCCGTCCGACACCTCGGTGGCGCTGCAGCAGGCCGAGGCCAACCTGGCCAAGACCGTGCGCCAGACCCGTGGCCTGTACCGCAGCGTGGAAGGCGCGCAGGCGGACTTGAATGCCCGCCAGGTGACCCTGAAGCGCGTGCGCGAAGACTTCGCCCGCCGCAAGGACCTGGCCGCCACCGGCGCCATCTCCAACGAAGAACTGGCCCACGCCCGCGATGAGCTGGCCGCTGCCGAAGCGGCCGTGGCCGGTTCGCGCGAGACCGTCGAGCGCAACCGCGCGCTGGTCGACGACACCGTGATCGCCACCCAGCCGGATGTGCAGGCGGCCGCCGCGCAGCTGCGCCAGGCCTTCCTCAACAACGCCCGCGCCGGCATCGTCGCGCCGGTCACCGGCTACGTTGCCCGTCGTTCGGTGCAGGTCGGCCAGCGCGTGCAGCCGGGCAATGCGCTGATGGCGGTGGTGCCGACCGAGCAGATGTGGGTCGAGGCCAACTTCAAGGAAACCCAGCTGCGCCACATGCGCCTGGGCCAGGAAGTGGAGCTGAAGTCGGACCTGTACGCGGGTGACGTGAAGTACAAGGGCCGCATCCAGAGCCTGGGCCTGGGTACCGGCTCGGCGTTCTCGCTGCTGCCGGCGCAGAACGCCAGCGGCAACTGGATCAAGATCGTGCAACGCGTGCCGGTGCGCATCGCCATCGATGCCAAGCAGCTGGCCGAGCACCCGCTGCGCATCGGCCTGTCGATGAAGGCCGAAGTGAGCCTGCGCGACCAGAAGGGCGAAGTGCTGCCCAGCGCCCCGGCCAAGGGCACCGTGTTCGATACCGACGTGTACGCCAAGCAGCTGCATGATGCCGACGAGGTGATCCACACGATCATCCAGGGCAACCTGCCGCAGCAACAGGCAAAGGTGGGCTGAGGTCGCCATGTCCGCACAAGCTCCAGCCGCACCCGGCGCTCCGGGTGCACCGGCGGCGCCGGGTGCGGCCTCCGGGTTCCTGCCGCCCAGCGTGGCCCTGTGCACCGTGGGCCTGGCGATGGCGTCGTTCATGCAGGTGCTCGACACCACCATCGCCAACGTTTCGCTGCCGACCATCGCCGGCAACCTGGGGGCCAGCTCGCAGCAGGCGACCTGGGTGATCACCTCGTTCGCGGTCAGCACGGCCATCGCGCTGCCGCTGACCGGCTGGCTCAGCCGCCGCTTCGGCGAACGCAAGCTGTTCGTCTGGGCCACGCTGGCCTTCGTCATCACCTCGCTGCTGTGCGGCCTGGCGCAGAGCATGGGCATGCTGGTGCTGTCGCGTGCGCTGCAGGGCTTCGTGGCCGGCCCGATGTACCCGATCACGCAGTCGCTGCTGGTCTCGATCTATCCGCGCGAGAAGCGCGGGCAGGCGCTGGCGCTGCTGGCGATGATCACGGTGGTGGCGCCGATCTGCGGGCCGATCCTCGGTGGCTGGATCACCGACAACTACAGCTGGGAATGGATCTTCCTGATCAACGTGCCGCTGGGCATCTTCGCCGCGCTGGTGGTGGGCAACCAGCTGAAGGGGCGCCCGGAGCAGATCGAGAAGCCGAAGATGGACTACGTCGGCCTGGTCACCCTGGTGATCGGTGTCGGTGCCTTGCAGCTGGTGCTCGACCTGGGCAACGACGAGGACTGGTTCTCGTCGATGAAGATCGTGGTGCTGGCCTGCGTGGCCGTGGTGACGCTGACGGTGTTCCTGATCTGGGAGCTGACCGACAAGGATCCGATTGTCGACCTGAAGCTGTTCCGGCACCGCAACTTCCGCGCCGGCACGCTGGCGATGGTGGTGGCCTACGCGGCGTTCTTCAGCGTGGCGCTGCTGATCCCGCAGTGGCTGCAGCGTGACATGGGCTACACCGCGATCTGGGCGGGCCTGGCAACGGCGCCGATCGGCATCCTGCCGGTGATCATGACCCCGTTCGTGGGCAAGTATGCGTCGCGCTTCGACATGCGCATGCTGGCCACGATCGCCTTCATCGTGCTGTCGATGACCAGTTTCCTGCGCTCGAACTTCAACCTGCAGGTGGACTACATGCACGTGGCCGGCGTGCAGCTGATCATGGGCATCGGCGTGGCACTGTTCTTCATGCCGGTGCTGCAGATCCTGCTGTCCGACCTGGACGGGCGCGAGATCGCCGCGGGCTCGGGCCTGGCCACGTTCCTGCGTACGCTGGGCGGCAGCTTCGCGGCCTCGCTGACGACGTGGCTGTGGGCGCGGCGTACCCAGGTGCACCATGCCGACCTGACCGAACACATCTCGGCCTATCAGCCCGGTATGCAGGACCAGGTCACCGCGATGGGGCAGGGCGACCTGCAGCACGGTGCGGCGGTACTGAACAACATGATCAACCACCAGGCGTCGCAGATGGGCTTCAATGACATCTTCTTCCTGCTCGGCTGGATCTTCCTGGCGATCATCACCTTCCTGTGGCTGGCCAAGCCGCCGTTTGGGGCGGGTGCCGGTGCCGCTTCGGCCGGTGGGCATTGATCGATCCGTGCCGTTGAAACGCAGAAACCCCGCCGCAAGGCGGGGTTTTTCTTTTGGGGGATCCACGCCATGCGTGGATGGATCTCGGGGCGTGTGGATTCCCTGGCCCCGGAAACGAAAAAACCCGCTTTCGCGGGTTTGATCATCTTGAGTCGTGGTGCCCAGGAGAGGACTCGAACCTCCACGGTTTTACCCGCTAGTACCTGAAACTAGTGCGTCTACCAATTCCGCCACCTGGGCGACTCAGGAGGTGAATTGTGCGGGACCACAGCAGATGTGTCAACAACATTTCACGCTTTTTTCTGCGGCTGCACGCCCAGGTGCAGCAGCAGGCTGCGCATCGCCGGTGACAGCTGCGCCCACTCGGCAAAACAGGCGCACAGGCGGCGTTGTGCCCATGCATCGGAGAGCGCTACGCCGACGGCGCGCGTGCTGCGCCGATGCTGTCGGGCGATGGTCCGCGGCACGATACCGACACCGATGCCGTGGCCGACCATGATGCACACGCCTTCGAAGGTCTTCATGCGGATGCGCACGTCCAGCCGGCGCCCGATGTCGAGCGCCCGGTCTTCGATGTAGGTCTGCAGTGCATTGCCATCGGCCAGGGCAACGAAGGTCTCTCCGGCAACCTCGGCAAAAGCCAGGCTGCGCCGGGTCGCGAAGCGGTGGTCGGCAGGCAGCAGCATCACCAGGGGATCTTCGGCGACCACGTGTTGCTGCAGGCCGGCAGCGTCGACCGCATCGCTGATGATGCCGGCCTCGGCCTGGCCCGCGTTGATCGCACGCACGACCTCGGGGCTGGTGCGCTCCAGCAGTTCCACGTGCAGGCGTGGGCGCTCGGCCAGCCACGGCGCGAGCCGCGAGGGCAGGTAGTTGGTCAGCGCGGCGGTGTTGGCATACAGGTGCAGGGTGCCGCGCGCACCCTGCGCGAACGCCTGCAGTTCACCGCGCAGCTGCGCCTGCTGCTGCAGGATCAGGCGTGCATGGTGGGCGAGGGCGGCACCGGCTTCGGTGAGGCTGACGCCGCGCGGATGCCGGTTCAACAGCGCGGTGCCGGCGTCCGTTTCGATCGTGCGCAGGCGCTCGCTGGCCGAAGCCAGTGCCAGGTTCGCCTGCGCTGCGCCGGCCGTGATGCTGCCGGCCTCGGCGATCGCAAGGAACAGGCGCAGGTCGGCGATATCCATCCGCATGGGGGTGCCCTCATCGCAACAGCTGAGCCTTCGGATCAGCCGAAGGCGAGGCCGGGAAGACCGCATTGTGCGCCTGGCAACGGCCCGATCCAATGACGGCATGAATGAATCGACGTACTTCTATCTGTTGCTGGTGGTGGTGTTCGTGCTGGCCGGCGTGGTCAAGGGCGTGACAGGGATGGGGTTGCCGACGGTGGCGATGGGCCTGCTGGGCAGCACCCTGTCACCGGTGGCGGCGGCGTCGATGCTGTTCATTCCGACCTTCGTCACCAATGCATGGCAGCTGTTGTCCGGACCGTCGCTGGGTCGCATCGTGCGCCGACTGTGGCCGATGATGCTGGCGGTGGTGGGGGTGACGCTGGGTTCAGCGGCGCTGCTGGTGCGGGTCGATCGCACCGCATCGCGCATTGCACTCGGCGTGGCGCTGGTGGTCTATGCCGCCTATGCGCTGCTTGCGCCGGTGTTCCGCGTGCCGCAGCGACGCGAGCGCTGGCTGGGGCCGCTGGTGGGGGCACTGTCGGGCGTGGTGACCGGGGCCACCGGCGTGTTCGTGATGCCGGCAGTGCCGTACCTGCAGTCGCTCGGGCTGCAGCGCGACGAACTGGTGCAGGCGCTGGGGCTGGCGTTCACCGTGTCGACGATATCGCTGACCGCCGGACTGGTGCTGCACGGTGCATTCGGTATCCAGCAACTGGGCCTGAGTGCACTGGCCGTGCTGCCGGCGTTGCTGGGCATGTGGCTGGGGCAACTGATCCGGCAGCGGATCAGCGCACGCGTGTTCCGCGCCTGCTTCCTGGGGTTCCTGCTGCTGCTCGGGCTGGAGCTGGTGCTGCGGCCGTTGTTCTGATGCCGGATTCCGGGCATGAAAAAACCCGCTTTCGCGGGTTTTTCTCATTCTCGACGTGGTGCCCAGGAGAGGACTCGAACCTCCACGGTTTTACCCGCTAGTACCTGAAACTAGTGCGTCTACCAATTCCGCCACCTGGGCGTCGAGGAGCGAGATTATGGGGTGCCGTGACGGGGGTGTCAACACTTTTCGTGGGCCTGGGGGTGGACCCCGTTTCGCCTGCGGGATGGGCTATGACCCCATCCCACTCGCTTGGAGTCTGAGCCCTTTCCTCTGGAAAGGGATCCGACCTGCTGCCGGATCACAGGCAAAAAAAATCCCCGCCGAAGCGAGGAGTTTTTTCGTTGGTGCCCAGGAGAGGACTCGAACCTCCACGGTTTTACCCGCTAGTACCTGAAACTAGTGCGTCTACCAATTCCGCCACCTGGGCGTTCCAGAGGCGCAATTGTGAAGATGAATTCGCAGGCTGTCAACGACTTCCTGAATATTTTTGACACGATCGCCTGAAGGCGACCGCTGACCCGTTCTGCACGCCGCCAGCGGCTACCATGTAGGGCGATGACTACCAAAAAACCAAGCAAGGGCGGGAAGCCATCCCGCGGCCAGGCCCCGAACAAGGGCGCCAAGGCGGGCGCAGCCCGCACCACCAAGCCGGGCAAGCCATTGCCGGGCTGGTTTCCCGAATTGAATGAAGGCAGCGCACCGCCGCGCGGCCGCAAGGCCCGAGGCGCCGACGCCGCGGCACCCGGCCCGGCCCCGGGCCGCAAGCTGCCGCCGGCCGGCAAGGTGATCGACGATCCCTATGCCGCACGCGAAGCCGAGAAGTACGAACAGCCCATCGCCAGCCGCGAGGCCATCCTGGCCCTGCTGGAGCGTTGCGAGGGGCCGCAGACGGCAGAGGAACTGGGCGCACGCCTGGGCCTGACCGCCCCGGACCGTGCCGAAGCACTGTCGCGCCGGCTCGGCGCCATGGTCCGCGATGGCCAGCTGGTGCAGAACCGCCGGGGCGGCTTCGCCCCGATCCAGACCCTGAACCTGGTCACCGGCGTGGTGATCGCCAACCCGGAAGGATTCGGTTTCCTGCGTCCGGTCGAGGGCGGCGACGACCTGTTCCTGCCGCCGTATGAAATGCGCAAGGTCATGCACGGTGACAAGGTGCTGGCCCGCGTGACCGGCATTGACCACCGTGGCCGCCGCGAAGGCAGCATCGCCCGCGTGCTGGAGCGCGGCATGACCCGCCTGATCGGCCGTTTCAGTGTCGAGATGGGCATCAATTACGTGGTGCCTGACGACAAGCGCGTGCAGCGCAACGTGCAGGTGCCGCCGGACCAGACCGGCGGCGCGCGCGATGGCCAGCTGGTGGTCTGCGAACTTACCCAGGCACCGGACAGCCGCCGTCCGCCGATCGGCCGCATCATTGCCGTGCTCGGCGACAAGCTGACCGCTTCGCTGGTGGTGGAAACCGCCATCCACGGCCATGAACTGCCGTTCGAGTTCCCGCAGGAGGTGCTGGACGAAGCCGCCTCGGTGCCGCTGGTGGTCGAGCCGGCGATGATCGGCGACCGCGTCGACCTGCGCAGCACGCCGCTGGTCACCATCGACGGTGAAGATGCCAAGGACTTCGACGACGCGGTGTACTGCGAGCCGAATGCCGATGGCTTCCGCCTGGTGGTGGCGATTGCCGATGTCTCCAATTACGTCCGCCCCGGCACGCCGCTGGACGAAGAGGCGCAGAAGCGTGCCACCTCGGTGTACTTCCCGGGCTTCGTGGTGCCGATGCTGCCGGAGACGCTGTCCAACGGCATCTGCTCGCTGATGCCGAAGGTGGACCGCATGTGTTTCGTCTGCGACATGCAGATCGACCGCGATGGCCTGGTCACGCATTCGCGCTTCTACGAAGCCGTGATGAACTCGCACGCGCGCCTGACCTACACCCAGGTGTGGAAGGCGGTGGGCGAGGACGATGCCGAGACCCAGGCCTGGATGGGGGATCTGTTGCCGCACGTGCAGCGCCTGCACCAGCTGTACAAGGTGCTGTCGAAGGCGCGCGCCAAGCGCGGCGCCATCGAATTCGAAAGCAGCGAAGTGCGCTTCGTGCTGGACAATCGCGGTGAAGTCACCCAAGCCGGCATGCTGGTGCGCAACGACGCGCACAAGCTGATTGAGGAATGCATGATCGCGGCCAACGTCGAGGCGGCGAAATACCTGCTGTCGCGCCACGTGCCGGCGCCGTACCGCATCCACGAGAAACCACCGGAAACCAAGTACGCCGACCTGCTCGAGTTCCTCAAGGAGTTCAAGCTGAGCCTGCCGCCGTGGTCGAAGGTGCGCCCGGGCGATTACACCAAGCTGCTGAAGAAGATCCGTGACCGCCCCGATGCCACGCTGCTGGAGTCGGTGCTGCTGCGCAGCCAGAGCCTGGCCATCTACAGCCCGGAGAACCACGGCCACTTCGGCCTGGCGCTGGAGGCGTACGCGCACTTCACTTCGCCGATCCGCCGCTACCCCGACCTGCTGGTGCACCGCGCGATCAAGCATGCGCTGTCCGGCAAGCCACTGGACAAGTTCACCTACAACGCCCGCGAGATGGCCGCGCTGGCGCTGCAGTGCTCCGAGCGCGAGCGCCGTGCCGACGAAGCCGAGCGCGAGGTCGACGAGCGTTACCGCGCGGCGTGGATGGAAAAGCACGTCGGCGGCCAGTTCGACGGCGTGATCAGCGGCGTGACCAGCTTCGGCCTGTTCGTGGAGCTGGACGAGTCGAAGGTGCAGGGCCTGGTGCATGTCACCCAGCTGCCGCAGGACTATTACAAGTTCGACGCGACCCGCAAGACGCTGACCGGCGAGCGCCGCGGCAGCAGCTACCGGCTGGGCGACCGCGTACGCATCCTGGTGCTGAAGGCCAGCATGGAAGAGCGCAAGATCGACTTCCGCCTGGTCGAACACAAGGATGAGGACGAGGGCGAAAGCCTGCCGCCGCTGCCCGAGCGTGGCAAGCCGGCCAAGCGGAAGAAAGAGAAATATTGATGACCGTGGTAGTGCCGGCCGCTGGCCGGCATCCATGGCACCCTCGGCACCGACGGGTTGCCGGCCAGCGGCCGGCACCACCAGGAGACATCGCATGCAGGGCCAACCCGAATACAGCGGTGGCTGCCAGTGCGGCGCGATCCGCTTCCACGTGCGCGGCGCGCTGACCGACAGCTCGATCTGCCACTGCCGCATGTGCCAGAAGGCCTTCGGCGCCTACTACGCGCCGCTGGTGTCGGTGCGCGGCGTGCAGTTCAGCTGGACCCGCGGCCAGCCGCGCCATTTCCAGTCATCCAACCTGGTCCGCCGTGGCTTCTGCGGCGACTGCGGCACGCCGTTGACCTACGAGGCGCCTGATGGCGTGGCCGTGGCTGCCGGCGCATTTGACGAACCCGAGCGCCTGCCGCCGAGGATCCAGTACGGGATCGAGCGCAAGCTGCCGTTCCTCGACAGCCTGGCCCGCCTGCCGGCACGGCGTACCGAGGAGGACCTCGCTGCGCTGGATTTCCTGGCCACCCTCGAGTCCCACCAGCATCCCGACCACGACACCCCGCACTGGCCGCCGCGCAGCCGATGATCCACCTGCAGGCCGAGCCCACGCTCGGCTGCTCTGGGTCCAGGCTTCGTCGGCCCCCGCCGGGCGAGCAGGGGCTCGGCGCTACAGCGGGGCGGCCGGTCGCAGCGCCCGGCCTGCCGATGCTCTACCATAGCCACCCCCTTTCCGGTCCCCGCCCGCATGAGCAAGAACAGCCAGTGGATCGTCGGCGTCAACGCCGTCGCCTCCTCCATCGAGAACGACGCCGAGAACGTCCGCGAAGTGCTGGTCGAGGCCGGTGCGAAGAATCCGCGCCTGACCGAGATCGAGGAGAACGCCCGCCGCAAGGGCATCGACGTGCGCAAGGTGAACGCCCAGGCACTGGACGGTGTCGGCGGTTCGGTGCGGCACCAGGGCGTGGCCGCGCGCTATGCCGCCGCCCGCACCTACAGTGAGAACGAGCTGGAAGGCCTGGTCAGCGCGGCCGAGGGCAAGGCCCTGCTGCTGGTGCTGGACGAGGTGCAGGACCCGCACAACCTCGGCGCCTGCCTGCGCTCGGCCGCGGCCGCCGGTGCCACCGCGGTGATCATCCCGAAGGACAAGTCGGCCACGGTCAATGCCACTGTGCGCAAGACTTCGGCCGGCGCCGCCGACCTCATCCCGGTGGTGGCAGTGACCAACCTGTCGCGCTGCCTGAAGGACCTGCAGAAGCAGGGCGTGTGGATCTACGGCCTGGCCGGTGAGGCCACCGCCTCGCTGTACCAGCTGGACCTGAAGGGCAACATCGCCCTGGTGCTGGGCGGCGAAGCCGACGGCCTGCGCCGGCTGACCCGCGAGAACTGCGATGGCCTGGTCAAGATCCCGATGCCGGGCGAAATCGAGAGCCTGAACGTTTCGGTCGCCGCCGGCGTCAGCCTGTTCGAGGCCGTGCGCCAGCGCGGTTGACCAGCCAGCGCGATGTGATCGGGGTCAGATTGCTTTTCCAATGGGAAAAGGAATCTGACCCCTTTTTCATGTCCTGCGTCGACCCGCGCTGCCGCCCAGTGCCTTGAACAGGGTCACGTCGTTGTTCAGCTGGCCCTGGCGCGCACGCGCCAGCGACAGCTCTGCGTCGCGCCGGGTCTGCTGCGCTTCCAGCCAGGTGCGCAGGTCGGTGGCACCCACGCGGTAACGCACTTCCTGCGCGCGCTCCACTTCCACTGCTTCGTCGTACGAAGCCTGCGAGGCCGCCACCTGGCGCGCCAGCTGCTCGCGGGCCGACAGTGCGTTGTCCACTTCCGAGAGCGCGGTGTACAGCGTCTTGCGGAAATTGGTCGCGGCGATCTGGTAGGCGGTGCCGGCGATATCGGTATCCAGCTGCGCACGCTGCAGGTTGAGGAAGGGAAGCGACAGTCCGGCCCCGAGCGTGGCGACCGGGTTGCGCAGCACATCACCCAGCGACGTCGCGCTGGAGCCCAGGCTGCCGGTCAGGCTCAGCGCCGGGTAGTACTGGGTGGCAGTGACCTTGATCGTCTTCAGGCTGTTGCGCAGGCGCAGTTCCGCCGCACGCAGGTCGGGCCGGCGGCCGAGCAGGTCGGTCGGCAGGCCTTCGGCGATGGGCGGACTGCGTGCGCCCAGCAGGTCCTGCGGCTCGTCCTCCTGCGGCCACGGCGTGCCGTCCAGCAGCACGGTCAGCGCGTTGCGCACCTCCACCCGCTGCTGTTCCAGCGCACTCTGCGCCGAGCGCTGCGACTGCAGGTTCTGCAGCGCCTGGCGCACTTCCAGGCGCGATACCGCGCCGGCGTCGAAGCGGGCCTGCACCAGTTCCCGGGTGCGTTCCAGGCGCTCCAGGTTGGCCTGGCCGGTGGCGATCGACTGGTTGAGGTAAGCCAGGTTCCAGTACTGGGTGATGGTGTCGCCGATCACCAGCAGGGCGGTGTTCTGCCGGTCTTCCTCGCTGGCTTCGGCCTCCCAGCGGGCGATGTCGCGCTGGGTCCTCAGGCGCCCCCACAGGTCCACTTCCCAGCCCAGCGAGACGCCGGTGGAATAGCTGCGGCGCCAGTCGTCGGCCTGGTCGGTGGCGCGGCTGGCGCTGCCGCTCACGCCGGAGGACGAAGGCTGCGGCCACAACGCGTTGCTGGCCAGGCCGGCCTGCAGGCGCGAGCGCTGCACGGCCAGGCCGGCGGCGGCCAGATCGCTGTTGGCGGCCAGCGCCTGCGCCACCAGGCGGTCCAGGCGTTCATCGCCGAAGCCGGTCCACCAGGTGTCCTGGCGGATGTCGCGGCCCGGTGTATCCAGGCTGCTGCGCGGGTCGTCGGCCGGCGCGTTGAGGGTGGCATCGCCACGCCCATACTGCCCCGCCACGGCCGGGTCATGCACCGGGTAGCGGCCGACCGACGCGCAGCCGGACAGGGCAAGTACAACGGCACCGGCCAGCAGCAGGTGCCGGGGAGCGGGGAAGGGCAGTCGGGTCATCTTCTTCATTCGCGGGCCAGGGCCTCCACCGGATCGAGTTGCGCAGCGTTGCGTGCGGGCAGGAAGCCGAACGCCACGCCGATCAGGGTCGAGCAGGCGAACGCCGCAACGATCGAGGCCGGGGAGAACAGCACCTGGAAATCGCTGGCGAAGCGGCCGATCATCGAGCCCAGCAGCAGCGCCAGGCCGATGCCGAGCACGCCGCCGAGCAGGCACACCAGCACCGCCTCGATCAGGAACTGCTGGCGGATATCACTCTGACGCGCACCCACCGCCATGCGCACCCCGATCTCGCGGGTGCGCTCGGTGACTGACACCAGCATGATGTTCATCACGCCGATGCCACCGACCAGCAGTGCGATGGCGGCGATGGCACCGATCAGCAGGGTCATCGTGCGCGTGGTCTGCTCGATGGTTTCGCGGATCTCGGCGCTGTTGCTGAGGAAGAAGTCCTCGGTGCCATGGCGCAGGGTCAGCAGGCGGGTAATTGCCTCCTGCGCCGCATCCATCGGCGTGTCGTCGTCCACGCGCACGGTGATGCTGGACACGTGGCTCTGGCCGAGCATGCGCGACATCACCGTGGTGTACGGCACCCACACACTGAGGCTGGTGCTGCCACCGAAACCGAAGCTCTGCCGCTTGGCCACGCCCACCACGCGCGCCGGCACGTTGCCGAGCAGGATCACCTGGCCGACCGGATCGACATCCGGGAAGAACTGGGTCTGGGTGTTCTCGTCGATCACCGCCACCTGGCCCAGGCCCTTCACCGCGTCGGCATCGAAGAAGCTGCCACTGAGCAGGGTCACGCCCTTGACCCGGAAGAACTGCTCGCCAACGCCGCTGACCTGCGCGGTGGAGGACTGGTTGCGGTAGCGCGCGGTGACCGAGGTCGACACGCTGGGGGTGGCACTGTCAACGTAGCTCTGCCTTGCCAGCGCATCGGCATCGCTGGCCTTGAGCGTCTGAACCCGCGCCGAGCGCATGTCGCCGAAACCACGACCGGGGTAGACGTCGATGGTGTTGGTGCCGAGCGCGCTGATGTTCTGCAGGATCTGCTGCTGCGAGCCGTTGCCCAGCGCCACCACCGACACCACCGAGGCGATGCCGATGATGATGCCGAGCATGGTCAGGAAGGTGCGCAGCCGATGTGCGTTCATCGCCAGCAGGGCCATGCGGAACGCTTCGGTGAAGCGGTCGCGTGCCGCCCGCCAGCTGTTGCCGTGGGCGACGCCGGTGCTGGCCTCGCGCTGTGCGCGGTAGCTCGGTGCGTTCGGATTGGCGCGGTCGGCGATGATCTCGCCGTCGCGGATCTCGATGATGCGCTGCGCGTGTTCGGCCACGTTCATGTCGTGGGTGACGATGATGATGGTGTGGCCTTCGGCATGCAGCTCGCCGAGGATCGCCATCACTTCCTCGCCGGATTTCGTGTCGAGCGCGCCGGTCGGCTCGTCGGCCAGGATCACCTCGCCACCGTTCATCAGGGCACGCGCGATCGACACGCGCTGCTGCTGGCCACCGGACAGCTGGCCCGGCTTGTGATGCATGCGATCACCCAGGCCCAGGCGCTGCAGCAGTTGCTCGGCACGCGCGTTGCGCACGGCACCGGGGCTGCCGGCATACACCGCCGGCACCTCCACGTTGCCGCGCGCATCCAGGTCGCCGAGCAGGTGGTAGCGCTGGAAGATGAAGCCGAAATGCTCGCGGCGCAGTTCGGCCAGTTCGTCCGGCTGCATCCGTCCGGTTTCGCGGCCGGCCACCTGGTAGCTGCCGCGGGTGGGGCGGTCGAGGCAGCCGAGGATGTTCATCAGCGTCGACTTGCCCGAGCCGGACTGGCCGACGATGGCCACCATCTCACCGGCGTGGATGTCCAGATTGACGTCGCGCAGTACGGCGATCACCTCGTCGCCGGCCGGGAATTCACGTCGCAGGTCGCGCAGGCGCAGCAGCGGCGCCGTCGTGCTCATCGGCGCCCCATGCCCGGGCCACCGACCCGCATCGGCATGCCGCCGCGGTTGCCGCCGCTGGCACCGGCACCGGCGGCGCTGGCTTCGCCGACCACCACGCGCTCGCCTTCCTTCAACCCCGACAGGATCTCGGCGGAGGCGCCATTGTTGATGCCCACCGTGACCTTGCGCGGCTGCGGCTGGCCCTTGTCGTCCAGCACCCGCACCATGCGCTCGTTTCCACGGCGCTTCGGCCCCAGCGCCACCGCCGGCACCGTCAGCACGCCCTTGGCCTGCTTGAGCAGTACCGAGACCTGCGCGGTCATGTCGATGCGCAGCGTGCCGTCGGGATTCTCCACGTCGAACAGCGCGTTGTAGTAGACCGCGCTGCTGGAACTGGAACTGGACGAACTGCTGGAGCTGGAGGAGCTTTCGTTGGCGATCGAGGCCGGCGCCGGATTGATCTGGCGCAGCGTGGCGTGATACTTGCGGTCCGGATCGCCCAGGGTGGTGAAGTACACCGGCATGCCGGGCTTTATCTTGACCACGTCGGCTTCGGAGATCTCGGCATTGACGGTGACCACGTCCAGCCGCGCCAGCATCACGATGGTCGGTGCGGTCTGGTTGGCGTTCACGGTGCGGCCTTCTTCGGCCACCACCGCCACCACGGTGCCATCCATCGGCGCGGTGATGCGGGTGTAGGCCAGGTTGGCGCGGGCGGTGCCCAGCTCGGTTTCGCGGCCCTTGATCTGTGCCTCATAGGACTGCAGCTGGGCGCGGGCGGTCTTCAGCTGTGCCTCGGCGGCATCGTACTCCTGGCGCGAGGTGGCCTCGGCGGCCAGCATCTGCTGCTGCCGCGCGAATTCCAGTTCGGCCTGGCGCAGGGTGGCCTGCTGCACGGCGCGCTGCGCGGTGACCTGGTCCAGCGAGGCCTGCGCGTTGAGCACCTGGTTCTGCTGGGTGGTGGCGTCGATCTCGGCGATCAGGTCGCCTTCCTTCACCGTATCGCCCAGCTGCACCTTCAGCGACTTGATCTGGCCCGAGGCCTGCGCGCCGACGCTGACCAGCTTGTAGGCATCGATCACGCCGGTCGCGTCCACGGTCTGCTCGATGTCACCGCGGCTGACCGGCGAGGTGGCCACGGCCGGGGCGGCGGGCTTGCGCAGCAGCCACCAGGCGGTGGCGGCGACGATCAGGGCAAGCAGGGCGATCAGCATCAGGCGACCCCGGCGGGTCGCGGGCAACAGGCGGAACGTCACGTGGTGGCTTCACTCTCTGGACCGCGCGGGCGGCGTTGGCAGGCATTGTGAAGACCGGACGATGGACCGCTCAATCCTCGGGGTATGTCTGTGTGTAACACTGTCGGTGAATACGCGTAACCACAGGTATCCCGTCCCCGGGTGGATACACTGGTACGCATTGCCCCGGATGCGGTTCAGCTGCCGACACGGGATGATCGCGACATGGAGACTGAAAACACGATGCATCGACTGCTGATCGTCGACGACGACAACGACATCCGCACGCTGCTGGCCGAGCAGCTCGGCCGCGCCGGCTACCAGGTGAGCACTGCCGCCGATGGCACCGCCATGCGCCAGCTGCTGGACCGCGAGCACGTGGACCTGATCGTGCTCGACCTCAACCTGCCGCGCGAGGATGGCCTGACCCTGTGCCGCGACCTGCGTGCGCGCTCGAACACGCCGGTGATCATGCTCACCGCCCGCGCCGAGCCGATCGACCGCGTGCTGGGCCTGGAAATGGGCGCCGACGACTACCTGGCCAAGCCGTTCGAGCCGCGTGAACTGCTGGCGCGCATCCGCAACGTGCTGCGCCGGACCGAGGCGCTGCCGGCCAACCTGGAACCGCTGGCGGTACGCCGCGCGCGTTTCTCGCGCTGGGTATTCGACCTGGAGCATCGCCACCTGGTCGACCCGGATGACCGCGTGGTGGTGCTGTCCGGTGCCGAGTTCCGCCTGCTGCGGGTGTTCATCGCCCACGCCAACAAGGTGCTGTCGCGCGAGCAGCTGGTCGCGCTCAGCAGTGGCCGCAACTATGAGGCACAGGATCGTGCGATCGACCTGCAGGTCAGCCGCCTGCGCAACAAGCTGGGCGACGACGGCGGCCCGGACGGGCTGATCAAGACCGTACGCAACGAAGGCTACGTGCTGGCCTCGTCGGTCAACCTGGAATAAGCGGCGATGAAACGCCTGCGCCATTTCCTGTCCTCGATGGTCGGGCGGTTGTTCGTGATCCTGCTGCTGGGCATGGCGGTGGCGGCGATCGGCGCGACCATGCTGGCCACGTCAAAGCGCCAGCAGGAATTCGAGCGGCAGAACCTGAACCGGATCGCCGACCGCCTGCAGGGCTACGTCAACCTGCTGGACGGCAATCCGGAGCTGCGTGAGCGCCTGCTGGCGATCGGCGGGCCAAGCGTGCGCGCGCTGCAGCCGGGCGCCCGGCTGGGACGCGCCGACACGGCGCTGATGGAAGTGCTGGAAGACCGGCCGGGGCCGGTGTCGCGCGCACATGTGCACTTCACTTCATTCCGGTCCTGCATTCCCAAGCTGCAGGACCTGCTGCCGCCACCGCCGCCGGGCCATCGGCGGCCACCGCGCGAACGCGACCCGGCCTTCATCCCGCCCAAGTGCCGCGCGGTGGACGTGACCCTCAACGACGGCACGCTGCTGAAGCTGGCGCTGGACTCGCCGGCGGTGGCGCACAACGGCATCCTGGCCGTGGACCCGTGGTTCCTGACCCTGCTGGTGCTGGCGATCGCGGTGCTGGCCTACATCGTTGCGCGCATGGCCAGCGCGCCACTGCAGGAACTGGCCGCCGCCGCCGAAGACCTCGGCGATGACCTGCAGCGCGACCCGTTGCCCCTGCGCGGGCCGCGCGAAGTGCAGCGCGCCGCCGAAGCCTTCAACGCCATGCAGCACCGCCTGCAGCGGCACCTGGCCGAACGCACGCAGATGCTGGCGGCGATCACCCATGACCTGCAGACGCCGTTGACGCGGCTGCGCCTGCGCCTGGAGAACGTCAGCGACGAGACCCTGCGCGAGCGCCT
The DNA here is from genome assembly GCF_059371235.1 of Stenotrophomonas sp. YJH_SMC_29. NCBI lineage: Bacteria > Pseudomonadati > Pseudomonadota > Gammaproteobacteria > Lysobacterales > Lysobacteraceae > Stenotrophomonas > Stenotrophomonas sp. YJH_SMC_29. The sequence continues at coordinate 103,480 of NZ_JCAFUK010000008.1, forward strand.
GATCGGTGACCTGGCCGCGATGCAGGCGCTGGTGCGCGAGGGCCTGGAACTGGCCCGCAGTGCCGAGAGTGCCGAGCAGCGCGCCGCACTGGACCTGGATTCGCTGCTGGAGAGCATTGTCGAGGACACCGCCGAAGGCGGCGCCGATGTGGTCTTCGAAGGCGGCAGCGGTGCGGTGCTGATGCTGCGGCCGCTGGCCATGCATCGCCTGTTCTCCAACCTGGTGGACAACGCGGTGATGTATGCGCAGCGGGCACGGGTGCGGGTCGAGCGCAGCGGCGGTGCGATCACCGTGGTGGTGGCCGACGATGGCCCCGGCCTGGCCGAGGAGCAGCTGGAGGCGGTGTTCGATCCGTTCGTGCGGGTGGAAACCTCGCGTTCGCGCGAGACCGGCGGTGCCGGCCTGGGCCTGACCATTGCCCGCGCCCTGGCCGAAAAGGACGGGGCCCGGCTGTGGCTGCGCAACCGGGCCGAAGGGGGCCTGGAGGCGGTGGTGCAGTGGCCGGCCAGTGCCCAGGTGGTGGCGCCCGGCCGCGCCGGCTGAGCCGGGGCGCCGCACGCGGTGACGCCCGGGCCGGGGTTTGGCCTATCATCTGCGCATCTCCCCAGCCTCTCCCCGATGAGCCAGCCCGTTCCTGCCGGCATGCCAGCGCGCGCTGCCCGGTTGTTCCTGCACGCTGCCGCGTCCTGCAGCCGCACCTGGCCGCCGCCGCCGCGCTGATGGGCGGGCAGGGGGATCAGGGGCGCTGGGTGGAGCGCCGCGCATCAGCCATCCAGCGGGCACTGCGACAGGGCCTGCTATGGCTGCTGCTGGCCCTGGCGCTGCCACTGGCTGCGCAGGAGGGCGCACCGCCGCTGCGCGACTACGCCATCGACGTATGGACCTCGCGCAATGGCCTGCCGCACAACTCGCTGCGCGACATCGCACAGACGCCGGAGGGCCATCTGTGGTTCGCCACCTGGGAAGGGCTGGTGCGCTACAACGGGCTGGATTTCACCGTGTTCGACCGCAGCACGCGCCCGGGCCTGCGCGACAACGGCATCGGCGCGCTGTTCGTCGACCGCCAGGGCGGGCTGTGGATCAGCGACTCGCGCGGCAATGTCAGCCACCGCGGCAGTGATGGCCAGTGGCGGGTCTGGGAGCACCAGGCGGATACGCCGCAGGTGCTGATCCAGTCCATGCAGATGGACAGCCAGGGCCGGCTGTGGCTGTTGTACGAAGGCAAGGGCATCGGCTATCTGACGCCGGACTCGGGCATCGTCTACCGGGCGCCGGCGGCCGACCTGCCGATGGCGATGAGCTTCACCAGGCTGGTGGTTGATGCGCAGGACCGGGTCTGGGTCGGCACGCTCGACGGGCTGGTGCTGCGCGACAACGACGGCGTACTCAAGCGGGCGCCTGCGGCGTGGGGGCTGGGCGCCGGCACTGGCCTGTCGTGGCCGTACCGCGCGCCGGACGGCGCGTTGTGGATCGTCGCCGGCGAGCGCCTGTACCGGGTGGAGGACGATCGGCTGGTGCTGGTGCACCGCCTGCCCGGCCAGCTGCACATGACCTCGATGCTGCAGGACCGGCACGGCGACCTGTGGCTGGGCACCGAGAACCAGGGGCTGCTGCGCATCTCCGGGCACGGCCTGGAGCGGCTGCCGGCCGGCCTGAACCTGCCGGGTGGACGCGTGGTCAGCCTGCGCGAGGATGCCGAAGGCAGCATCTGGGTGGGCGCCAATGGCGGCCTGTACCGCCTGCGCGAGACACTGTTCAGCAGCTACACCGAGCGCGACGGGCTCAGTGGCGACTACGTGCGCACGGTGTTGGAGGACCGCGACCGCCAGCTGTGGGTCGGCAGCGCCAGCGGGCTTGACCTGCAGACCGCCGATGGCCGTTTCCGGGCGATGCCGCTGCACAACCGCGGCGGCAAGGCACCGTCGGTGCTGAGCCTGGCGCAGGGGCCCGATGGTGACCTGTGGGTGGGAACATTCGGCGATGGTGTCTACCGGCTCGGCCGCGACGGCCAGCTGCGCCACAACTACGCGGCCGCCGATGGCATGCCGGGCGGCAACATCCGTGCGATCAGCGTTGATCCGCAGGGCGTGGTCTGGGCCGGCACGCAGAAGGGCGTGGTGCGCATCGACGGCGACCGCGTGCAGGTCTCGGACGTGCCCGGCATGCCCGGCGGCCTGATCACCGCGCTCGAGCATGACCACCAGGGCAACCTGTGGATCGGCACCATCGAAGGCATCCGCGTGCTGCGCGGCGACCACGTGCAGTCGATCGACCTGGCGCCGCTGGGCGGCGGCCGCAGCGTGTTCGGCTTCCACCAGTTGGGCGACGCGATGTGGATCAGCAGTGATCGCGGCCTGTACCGCTGGCGCAATGGCAGGCTGGCACGGGCTGGAGCAGGGCATGCCGGTGGATGCGGTGTTCCAGCTGGTGCCCGATCGCCTTGGTAATGTGTGGATCAGCAGCAATCGCGGTGTGCTGCGCACCGACATGGCTACCCTCAACGCGGTCGCCGACGGCCGTACGCCGCGGGTGGTGGTGGAGCGCTACAACGAGATCGACGGCATGGCCAATGCACAGGCCAACGGCAGTTCCGGTCCATCGGCGATCCTGCGCCAGGATGGCACGTTCTGGGTGGTCACCGCCGGCGGCCTGAGCACGGTCGACCCGCAGCGCCTGCAGCGCTTCCGCGAGCGCCCGTCACCGCCTGCGGCGATCGAAAGCGTGCAGGTGGACGGCGCGCCGGTGCATTGGGAAGGACCGGAGCGCAACGCCATTCCCGGCGGTCGCCGGCTGGCGGTGAGCTACGTCGGCCTGAGCTACCTGATGTCCGACCGGATCCGCTACCGCACGCGGCTGGACGGGCTCGATGCCGGCTGGGTCGAGCGCGGCCCGCAGCGCAGCGTCGAGTTCGTCGGCCTGCCGCCGGGCGACTACACCCTGCACGTGGCGGCGGCGCACCCGGGAGGCACCTGGGGCCAGCAGGAGGCAGTGTGGAGCTTCAGTGTCGAGCCGTTCTGGTGGCAGCGCCGCAGCGTGCAGGTACTGGCGGGCCTGTTGCTGCTGGGCGGCCTGGTGGCGCTGTACCGGCTGCTGCTGCAGCAGCTGCAGGCCAGCAACCTGCGCCTGGCGCGGCGAGTGGACGAAGCGACCTTCGACCTGCAGGCCAAGACCGTGCACCTGCAGGCGCTGAACCAGGAAAAGACCGAACTGGCCGAGCGCCTGGCGCGGCAGGCCGAGGCGTTCGAGCGGCAGGCCCGCGAAGACGCCCTGACCGGCCTGGCCAACCGCCGTGGCTTCGACGAGACGCTGGCGCGTGATTTCGCCCGCTCGCAGCGCAGTGGCCATCCACTGTGCCTGGTGGTGCTGGACATCGACCACTTCAAGGCCGTCAACGATCGCCACAGCCACAGCATCGGCGATGCCGTGCTGGTGCAGGTGGCCACGTTGATCGCTGCGGCCTGCCGCGACTCCGACCTGCCGGCGCGCACCGGCGGCGAAGAGTTCGCGCTGCTGCTCAACGACACCCGCCTGGAAGAGGCCGCACAGCTGTGTGCACGGCTGCGCGGCCTGTTCCATGACCACCCGGACTGGGCCGGGGTGGCAGGACTGCGCGTGACCTTCAGCGCCGGCCTGGTGGAGCTGGACGCCGACGACCGCACCCCGGCGCTGCTGTACCAGCGCGCCGACCGCGCGCTGTACCGCGCCAAGAGTGACGGCCGGGATCGGACGAGCATTGGTTGAGTTCATCCACGCATGGCGTGGCGCTACGGGTGTTGCCGTACCAACGGTCGGCATCCACCAGAGACGTGACCCACCACAGCAGTGATCGTCAGCCCCCGACGAGCGCCGCGACACGCTGCTGCTCCCGCTTTTTCTGATCTTTCCGTGGCGGCCAGCAACCTTTCGAAGGCCGGGCAGGGGGGCGCGCGGGGGTATCCGCGCCATGGATGGCGCGGCTAAGCCCGCAGGGACGGGTTGACGGCGTCCCGCGCGAACCCACCTTGCTCGGCCCAACCGATGATTCGCTTCACGCCACGAGGGGCTCCGCCGCTGGCCGCTTCACCGCGGCCAGGCGTTGGCGATGGTGCAGAACAGCCGCGCGGTCTGTTCGGTGTCATACACCGCGCTGTGGGCCTCGTTGGCATCCCAGCCCAGCCCGGCCGCGGTGGCCGCGCGTGCCAGCACCGTCTGCCCGTAGGCGATCCCGGCCAGGGTCACCGTGTCGAAGACGCTGAACGGATGGAACGGATTGCGCTTGTGGCCGGTCCGCGCCACGGCCGCATTGACGAAGCCAAGGTCGAAATGCGCGTTGTGGCCGACCAGGATCGCGCGCTGGCAACCGTACTTCTTCATCGCCGCGCGCACCGGAGTGAAGATGTGGTCCAGCGCCGCCTTTTCTTCCTTGGCCAGCCGGAACGGGTGGTCAAGGATGATGCCGGTCACTTCCAGCGACTTGGGGTCGATTTCCAGGCCTTCGGCCGGTACCACATGGGCGCTGGCAGTCTGGCCGGGGTACAGCAGGCCGTTCTCGTCCATCTCGATCGGCACGGCTGCGATTTCCAGCAGCGCATTGCGCTGGCTGTCGAAGCCGCCGGTTTCCACATCCACGACCACCGGCAGGAAGCCGCGGAAGCGTTGGGACATCGCGCGCTGCGCCTGGGGTACTGCGGAATCGGGAGCGGCGGCAGGTGCGGGGGTGGGGTCAGTCATGCGTGAATTCTAGCAGAGCGCCCCTGAGCGCCCGGCTGGCCTGTGGGGCCCGGGTTTCCTGCGTGGGCGAGTTTTGACCAAGGTCGACAGCTGCCGGTGCAGCGCACGCCCAGGATCCCGGGAGGTGCCAACCTGGGTTGGCATTTACCGGACCGCAGGCCGTGCCGTGGTACCTGATGGCTGCCACCGAGCCAACCATGCATCCACGCTCAGCCTGCCGGCGCCGGTGAAGACCAGCGGCAGCAGCATGGCCATGAACAGCACCGGCAGCTTGTAGTTGCCAAAGCCCTGGTCACTGATCACATAGCCCATGGCGAGGTCGCCCAGTGACTGCCAGTCCATCGGCCAATGCACTGCGTAGGTGGCCACGATGGTCAGCACCAGCAGGCTGGCGGCGGCAAAGCGGGTGCCGAAGCCCATCAGCAGGCAGGCCGCACCGATCAGTTCGAACCACGTGGCAAGCTGCCAGTTCAGCGCGGCGGGCAGCTGGTTGAACGGGAACGGGAAGGCGTCCTGCAGATCGGCAAACCAGTTCTGCCCATGCAGTTTCTCGCGGCCGGATTCGAAGTATTCCCAGCCCAGCAGCAGGCGCAGGCCGAGCGGGGCCAACCAGGGGGCGAGACGGTCCAGCTGGCCGCGTGCGGCGGCCAGGAGCGGTAGCTTCATCGGTGGATCTCCGGGGAGGGGGTGTCAGGGTGGGGAGGCGAGCGGACCGATCACGCCGGCCTGCACGAACTGCTGCAGCAGCGCAGCACCCGGTTCGGCCAGGGCGTCCTCGGCCAGCCCGTGCGCGCGGGCCAGCTGCCGCAGGTAGGCCTGGCCTTCCAGCCCGGGCTGTTCGCCAATGCTGGACAGCAGGTACACCGCCAACGGGCTGAGTTCGGCGAATCGCACTTCGCCGCCGGCGTCGCGGCGGACCAGCAGGCCGGTCGGTTCGGTTGGAGGCCGGGTCGGTGCATCGTCGGCACCCAGGCGGTGCACCGGCCACTGGTACAGCAGCGGCCAGGCCAGCGGCGAGCGCTGCAGCGGCACGTGCAGCGGATCGGCAGCGCCGGGTGCGGGAAGGGGATCGGCCTGCAGCTGGTACAGCGCGGTTTCCACCCACTCGTAATGGGCCAGTTCGGCCAGCGCCGGGTGCGGCAGCTGCGGCTGCACCTGCAGCCACTGCACGAATTCGGCGGCCAGTTCGGTGAACAGCGGCGTCTGGCAGCGATGGTTGGCGAAGTAGTGGCGCACCAGTGCGCTCCAGGCCGGTTCGCCGAGCAGGCGCACGCAGACCGGGAAGCCATTGCTCAGCAGGCCCAGCAGGTTGTTGAACAGCAGGTGCTGGTAGACCGCCACGCGGCGGGGATCCAGTCCGGCCGGCGCGGGGACTGCCTGGGGGTCGCGCAGGTGCGCGGTGAACGCGTGCTGCTGCGCGCGCAGGGTGTCGGTGGCGTCAGCCATATGCAGCCCCGGCGTGGGCGGCCTGCAGGCGCCGGATGGTCTGCAGTTCGCCCCGCAGTTCCGCATAGGGCGGGAAATTGAAATCGCGTTCGAGCAGGGTGGGGCGCGGGCCGATGCGTGCATAGGTACGCGCCAGCAGCTCCCAGACCGGATCGATCACCGCGCTGCCATGGGTGTCGATCTTCAGGTCCGGTGCCTCGTCCAGGTGCCCGGCCACGTGCAGGCAGACGATGCGCTGCGCGGGCAGGCCGGCGATGAAGGCATCGGCATCGTAGCCGTGGTTGCAGGCGTTGACGTAGACATTGTTGACGTCCAGCAGCAGGTCGCAGTCGGCTTCGGCGAGCACCGCATTGGTGAACGCCAGTTCGTCCATCGCCGGTTCCGGCGCCAGGTAGTAGGACACGTTCTCCACCGCGATACGGCGGCCGAGCAGCTCCTGCACCCTGCGGATGCGCGCGGCGGTGTGGCGTACGGCTTCATCGGTGAACGGAATCGGCAGCAGGTCGTACAGGTGGCCGTCGTCGCTGCAGTAGCTCAGGTGCTCGCTGTACAGCGGTACCCGGTGTGTTTCCAGGAACTGCCTGACCTGTTCCAGCAGCTGGGTGTCCAGCGGGGCACTGCCGCCCAGCGACAGCGACAGGCCGTGGCAGCTCAGTGGATGGCGCTGCGCCAGTTCGGCCAGCGCATCACCGGCAGGTCCGCCGACACGGATCCAGTTCTCCGGCGCGCATTCGAGGAAGTCGAAGTCGCCTGCCGGGGCATCACGCAGATCCTGCAGCAGCGCCCGGCGCAGGCCCAGCCCTGCAGCCGCCGCACGAAGCGGCGACTGCGGGTGGACGAGGCGGGCGCCGACGTCAGTGCTTGCCACCGCACTTGCCTTCGCCACACTTGCCTTCGGCCGACTTCGTGTCGCCGGTCTTGGCCTTGGCACCGGCTGCACCTGCGGCCTTGCCCTTGTCGGCACCACACTTGCCTTCGCCGCTCTTGCCGTCGGCGCCACACTTGCCTTCGGCATGCTTGGTTGCGTCGGCGGCCATCTTGGTATCGGCGGCCTTGGCGTCGGTGCTGGCCTTGGCTGCCTGGCCGGCCACCAGGTAACCCTGGGCGAGGTCGCTCATGCTCAGGGCCGAGGCACTGGCGGTCATGCCCAGGCCGGCGGCCAGGGCGGTCGCGGTCAGCAGGGACAGGGTCTTGTTCGAACTGCTCATCGGTATTACTCCTGGGTGGTGGGCGGTTGCCCGGGGTGATTCGATGCTGCAGCGATCCTACTCAACGAATCCTCGCCGAGACCTCAAATTTTCGTGAGATCTGTTACAGAAGCCTCCGGCAGGTCCGCACCGGGCAAGCCCGGCGCCCACAATCCTGGGGAACACCGCAAAGAAAAAGGCCGCTGTCACCAGGACAGCGGCCACCTTGGAGTCGACTCCGGTGTTGCAGTGCAGCGTCAGGGCTGGCCGGTGCTGGAGGTCTCGTCGCGCTTCTCGCGCGGCGGCAGCGGCTGCTCACCGTGCACCAGGAACCACACGTTCTCGGCGATGTTGGTGGCGTGGTCGCCCACGCGCTCCAGGTTCTTGGCCATGAACAACAGGTGCGTGCACGGGGTGATGTTGCGCGGGTCTTCCATCATGTAGGTCAGCAGCTCGCGGAACAGCGCGGTGTACTGCGCGTCCAGGCGGGCGTCGTCCTCGCGCAGTTCCAGCGCGGCGTCGGCGTCGTTGTCGCGGTACGCCGCAATGGCGCGGCGCACCTGCTGCGCGGCCAGGCGGCCCAGCGCACGCAGGCCCTGGATCTGCGGCAGCGGCGGTACCTTGCCCAGCGCGATCGAACGCTTGGCAACATTGGCCGCGTAGTCGCCGATGCGCTCGATGTCGGCCGGAATGCGCAGGCCGGCAAGGATCTCGCGCAGGTCGCGCGCCATCGGGCCGCGCAGGGCCAGGCGCATCACGTCATGGCTGATCTGCTGCTCCAGCGCATCGATGGCTTCGTCGTTGGCGATGATGCGATGGGCGGCGTTCTCGTCGCGCTTCTCGATCACGTCCATCGACGCTTCGAGCTGGGCGACCGCCATCTCGCCCATGCGCACGATTTCGGCCACCAGCCGCTGCTGCTCTTCGTCGTAGCTCTTGACGATGTGGTCGTTGGGAAGGTTCATGGTCTGCAATCCGGGTAGAGCCAGGCCGTGCCTGGCTGGGACATGTGGCGAAGGATCAGCGTCGATCAGCCGAAGCGACCGGTGATGTAGTCCTCGGTCTGCCGCTGCGACGGCTGCGAGAAGATCACTTCGGTGCGGTCGTGCTCGATCAGGTCGCCCAGGTACATGAAGGCGGTGTAGTCGGACACGCGCGCGGCCTGCTGCATGTTGTGGGTGACGATCACGATCGTGTACTCGTGCTTGAGCTCTTCCACCAGCTGCTCGATGCGGCTGGTCGAGATCGGGTCCAGCGCCGAGGTCGGCTCGTCCAGCAGCAGCACCGACGGGCGCAGCGCCACGGCACGGGCGATGCACAGGCGCTGCTGCTGGCCGCCGGACAGGCCCAGTGCGCTCTGCCCCAGCTTGTCCTTCACCTCGTCCCACAGCGCGCCCTGGCGCAGCGCCTGCTCGACGCGGTCGGCCATGTCGGCCTTGCTCAGCTTCTCGTGGTGGCGGATGCCGTAGGCCACGTTCTCGAAGATGGTCATCGGGAACGGCACCGGCTTCTGGAACACCATGCCGACCTTGCTGCGCAGGCGGTTCATCGGGTACTTCGGCGACAGGATGTTCTCGCCGTCCAGCAGCACTTCGCCGCGCGCCTCCAGCTTCGGGTACAGCGCGTAGATGCGGTTGAAGATGCGCAGCAGGGTCGACTTGCCGCAACCGGAGGGACCGATCAGCGCGGTGACGCGCTTTTCCGGGATCTCCAGGTTGATGCCCTTCAGGGCGTGGAACTTGTCGTAGTAGAAGTCCAGTCCACGCGCAGCCAGCTTCACCGGCGACGGCGTGTGCAGGCTCTCGTGCGAGGACGGCACGGCGATGCGCTGCATCGGCACGGCGTTGGAAAGGTCGTTCATGGCGTTATCCACGGAAAGGTCAGTCATGGGAGATACGGTTGCGCAGCAGGATGCCGCGGGCGGCAAGGCTGACCAGCAACACGAAGACAGTCAGCACCAGGGCACCGGCCCAGGCCAGCACCTGCCAGGATTCATACGGGCTGCCGGCGAACTGGTTCATCACCACCGGCACCGAGGCCATCGGCTGGAAGATGTTGTTGTTCCAGTACTGGTTGCCGAAGGCGGTGAACAGCAGCGGTGCGGTTTCGCCAGAGATGCGGGCCAGCGCCAGCAGGATGCCGGTGATGATGCCGGCCGAGGCACTGCGGTACAGCACCTGCACGATCACCTTCCACTGCGGGATGCCCAGCGACAGGGCCGCTTCGCGCATCTGCGAGGGCACCAGCCGCAGCATCTCGTCGGTGGTGCGCACCACCACCGGCAGCACGATGAAGGCCAGCGACAGGGCACCGGCGAACGCCGAGAAGTTGCCACCGGTCTGCATCACGTACAGGGTGTAGACGAACAGGCCGAGCACGATCGATGGGGCCGACAATAGGATGTCGTTGACGAAGCGGACCACGGTGCCGGCCTTGCGGGCGTTGCCGTACTCGGCCAGCCAGGTGCCGGCCAGCACGCCCAGCGGGGTACCGATGCCGATCGCCAGCGCGCACATCACCGCGCTGCCGAAGAAGGCGTTGGCGAGGCCGCCTTCCTGCATCGGCGGCGGCGTCATCTTGGTGAACAGATCCAGGTTGATGCCGGCCAGGCCCTTGGAGGCCAGGGTGAACAGGATCCAGCCCAGGAAGAACAGGCCGAACAGGGCGGTGGCGCAGGACGCGGTGATGGCGATGACATTGCCGATGCGGCGGCGCAGGTACAGCGAATCAGCGGTGGTGGACATCAGTTGCCCTCCTTGCGGGACAGGCGCATCAGCATCAGGCGGGCGATGGCCAGCACCACGAAGGTGACGATGAAGAGGACGAAGCCGAGCAGCAGCAGGGCCGAGCGGTAGGTTTCAGTGGCTTCGCCGAAATCGTTGGCGATCAGCGCGGCGATGGTGGTGCCCGGTTCCAGCAGCGACGGCGACAGGCGCACGCTGTTGCCGATCACGAAGGCCACCGCCATCGTCTCGCCCAGGGCACGGCCGAGGCCGAGGAAGATGCCGCCGATCACCGCCGAGCGGGTGTAGGGCAGCACGATGTCCCAGCTCACTTCCCACTTGGTGGAACCCAGCGCATAGGCCGATTCCTTCAGGCGGGTCGGCACGGTCAGGAACACTTCGCGCATCACCGAGGAAATGAACGGAATGACCATGATGGCCAGCACGAAACCGGCGGTGAGCATGCCGATGCCCAGCGGCGGGCCCTGGAACAGCGGACCGATGACCGGCCATTCGCCCAGGGTTTCGTTGAGGAACGGGGTGACGTACTCGGTCATCACCGGCACCAGCACGAACAGGCCCCACATGCCGTAGATGATGGAGGGAATGCCCGCCAGCAGCTCGATGGCGGTACCGACCGGGCCACGCAGCCAGCGCGGCGCGACTTCGGTGAGGAAGAACGCGATGCCGAAGCTGACCGGCACGGCAATGACCATCGCGATGACGGCGGTGACCAGGGTGCCGTAGATCGGCGCGAGCGCGCCGAACTTGTTTTCGACCGGGTTCCAGTCGGCCGAGAAGAAGAAGCTCAGGCCCTGCATCTGCAGGGCATGGCGGCCGCCCCACAGCATCGACAGCGCGGCGCAGGCCAGGGCGATCAGGACGAAGATGACGGTGCCGACCAGCACCCATCGGAACAGTTTGTCGTTGCGGGCATCACGCGCATCGCGCGTGGACGGGGCGGCTACAGGCTGGGCGATGGCATTCATGGGGACGGCAGGGCCAGGAAGGGGCGGGGCGGTATGGCGTGGAAGAAGCGGTGCCCGCGCGGGGCGGGCACCGTCGGGTCCATCACTTCAGGTCGGTCGCCCAGTAGGCCTCGATCTGCTTGACCAGTTCGGCCGGCAGCGGCACGTAGTGCAGCTCGTTGGCCTGGGCCTGGCCGTTCTCGAAGGCCCACTTGAAGAAGGCCAGGGTGTCCTGGTTGCGCTTGGCGTCCTTCGGCTTCTTCTGCATCAGCATGAAGTTGGTGGCGGTGATCGGCCACGCCTGCTCGCCCGGTGCGTTGGTGATGACCAGGTTGAAGTCCTTGGCGCTGGCCCAGTCGGCGCTGGCGGCCGCTGCGGCAAAGGTTTCCGCGCTCGGCTCGACCCAGTTGCCGGCGGCGTTCTGCATGGCGGTGTACGGCATGCCGTTCTGCAGCGCGTAGGCCAGCTCGACATAGCCGATCGAGCCCTTGATCTGCTTCACGTAGGACGCGACGCCTTCATTGCCCTTGCCACCGACGCCGTCCGGCCACTGCACCGAGGTGCCTTCGCCGACCTTGTTCTTCCACTCCGGGCTGACCTTGGACAGGTAGTTGGAGAAGTTGAAGGTGGTGCCCGAACCGTCCGAACGGTGGACCAGGGTGATCTTGCCGTCCGGCAGCTTCACGCCCGGGTTGGCAGCGACGATGGCCGGGTCGTTCCAGGTCTTGACCTTGCCCAGGAAGATGTCGGCCAGCAGGGCGCCGCTCAGGCGCAGCTTGCCGCCTTCCAGGCCGTCGATGTTGACCACCGGCACCACGCCGCCGATGGCCGACGGGAACTGCGCCAGGCCGGCCTGGGCCAGCTCTTCGCTGCTCAGCGGCTTGTCGGAGGAACCGAAGTCGACGGTGCCGGCCTTGATCTGGGCGATGCCGCCGCCGGAGCCGATCGACTGGTAGTTGATCCTGGCGCCGGTGCTGGCGTTGTAGTCGGCCGACCACTTGGAGACCAGCGGGAAGATGAAGGAGGCGCCCGCACCGGACACTTCGGCGGTCACCTTGGCACCGGCGGCGGCCGGGGCAGCGGCACCGTCGGCCGCCGGCTGCTGCGCGGCCTGCTTGTCGCCACCGCAGGCCGACAGGCCCAGGGCGATGGCCAGGGAAAGGGCGGCAAGGCCGGCCGAGTGCAGTTTCATGGTCACTCCATAGCGGGTAGAGCCGACGGCGTCGGCGGATGCGGCTATGAAATGATGTTTTTGTTACAGCCGTATTACGCGCATGACAGAGGTGTCCTGGATCACGTTCCGACAAGGGTTTCACAGGGTGGGCGCCGATCCGGCAGGGGCCCGGTGACCCCGGATCTGCGCACCGATAGCACCGGCCGGTGCAAGGTAGCGCCGAGCGTGGGTTCGGCGCTACAGAGGCAGGTGCACCCCCGAAAAGAAGAAGAGCGCGAGATCTCGAGGATCTCGCGCCCGGTTGGGGCCGGCGGGGGAGAGAGGACCCGCCGGCCCCGTTCCTGCGGGGGAACGTGCTTACTTCAGGTTCTGCGACCAGTAGGTCTCGATCTGGCGGACCAGGCTGTCCGGCAGCGGCACGTAGTCCAGCTGGCGGGCCTGGGCGTCGCCGCTCTTGTAGACCCAGCGGAAGAACTCCTGGGTGGCCTTGCCGTTGGCAGCATTCTTCGGCTTCTTGTGCACCAGGATGAAGTTGGTGGCGGTGATCGGCCAGGACTCGGCGCCCGGGGCGTTGGTCATCACCAGGTAGAAGTCCTTGGCGTTGGCCCAGTCGGCGCTGGCGGCGGCGGCGGCGAACGACGCGTCGCTCGGCTGCACGAACCTGCCGGCGGCGTTCTTCATCGTGGTGTACGACAGCTTGTTCTGCAGCGCGTAGGACAGTTCGACGTAGCCGATGCCGCCCTTGATCTGCTTCACGTAGGCAGCAACGCCTTCGTTGCCCTTGCCACCGATGCCGGCCGGCCACTGGACCGAGGTGCCTTCACCGACCGAGGTCTTCCATTCCGGGCTGACCTTGGACAGGTAGTTGACGAAGTTGAAGGTGGTGCCCGAACCATCCGAGCGGTGCACGACGGTGATCTTCGCGCTCGGCAGGGTCACGCCCGGGTTCAGCGCGGCGATGGCCGGGTCGTTCCAGGTCTTGATCTTGCCCAGGAAGATGTTGGCCAGCACGGTGCCGTCCAGCTTCAGTGCGCCGGGGGCGATGCCGGCCACGTTGACCACCGGCACCACGCCGCCGATCACCGACGGGAACTGTGCCAGGCCCGAAGCGGCCAGCTCTTCCGGCTTCAGCGGCGCGTCGGAGGAGCCGAAATCAACGGTCTTGGCCTTGATCTGCGCAATGCCGCCGCCGGAACCGATCGACTGGTAGTTGACCTTGTTGCTGGTGGCGGCGTTGTAGTCGGCCGACCACTTCGACATCACCGGGTAGATGAACGAGGCGCCCGCGCCGGTGATTTCAGCGGCGTTGGCGGCGAACACGGACGACGCTGCGAAGACGGCAACGGCAACGCGCGACTTGAAGGCGTGGATCACGGGGTGGCTCCTGGGTTGATTGGGATGCGGGGTTACCCGCCCGGCGCACATTCCATAACGGTTCGATGACAGCGCCGGGACCGTTGTATGACGCATCCGTTACAGCGCGTCCCGGCAGCCCTGCGCCGCCGCGCAGCGTGCAGCGGTTCAACCTCGTTCCCTGGCTCCAGGGAACGCGTGCCGGGGGGCGTGGCCGGGCCGGCGCGTGCACTGCCATGGATTCATCACGCCCGCGGCCGCAGCCGATCGGCCCGCAGGGAAAGGCAAATGAGTCGTACGCATGACCGCAGGAAGAAATCTGTGGTTGGTGCGCACTCTGTCATTCGGTTGTCATGGTTTTAACGGAACGTTCGCAAAACGCTTGACCGGCCTGCCGGCGTGGCGTTCTGCCCAAGCCATTCCAACCCTCTGGAGAAATCCAAAATGCGTTCCCATTTGCTCGCCGCCGCGGTCGTTGCAAGCCTCGGTCTGGTTTCCGCCGACGCCTTCGCAGCCCCTGCCAGCACGGGCGTATCCCAGGCACAGCTGCAGCAGCTGCAGGCACAGATCGCCGCGCTGCAGGCCCAGGTCCAGCAGTTGCAGAACGATTCGCAGGCACTGCAGGCGCAGTCCGACGCGCAGTCTGAAGTGAACATCACCCAGGCACAGGCCCTGGAAGGTGCGCAGAAGACCCAGACCAGCGTCGACAAGCTGGCCAAGCTGGTCAATGACAACAAGATCGGCGGTCGCATGTTCTTCGACCTGACCAACATCGACAAGACCAGCAACGGCAAGGACACCGCCGCCAGCGGCACCGGCCTGGACGTCAAGCGCTTCTACCTGACCGTCGACCACAAGTTCAACGACATCTGGTCGGCCAACCTGACCACCGACTTCCAGTACAGCTCGGCCATCGGCAACACCGAACTGTTCGTCAAGAAGGCCTACGTGCAGGGCAGCTTCGACCCGGCCTTCAACCTGCGCGTCGGTGCCGCCGACATGCCGTGGATCCCGTACGTCGAGAAGTTCTACGGCATGCGTTATGTCGAGAACACGCTGACCGACCGCCTGAAGTACGGCAACTCGTCCGACTGGGGCCTGCATGGCTTCGGCAACCTGGGCAACAACTTCAACTACGCCGTGTCGGTCGTGTCCGGCGCCGGCTACAAGAACCCGACCCGCAGCAAGGGCATGGACGTGGAAGGCCGCGTGGCCTACACCCCGAACGAGAACTTCGTGGTGGCCGTGGGTGGCTACAGCGGCAAGCTGGGCAAGGAAACCGACATCCAGAGCGCCGAGAACACCTACACCCGCGCCAACGCGATGGTGGCCTATGCCGACAGCGACTTCCGCGTCGGCGGCGAGTACTTCCAGGCCAAGAACCTCAACAACGTGATGACCGTTGCCACCGACAAGTCCAGCGGCTGGTCGGTGTGGGGCAGCGTGCGCGTCACCGACGGCGGTATCAACGTGTTCGGTCGTTACGATGACACCGACGTCAGCAAGACCCTGGACCCGACCCTGAGCGACAAGTACTGGAACGTGGGCGTCGAGTTCCCGGTCATGAAGAACCTGAAGCTGTCGACCGTGTACAAGTACACGCACCTGGCCAACGCCGGCGACAAGAAGAACGACAAGACCAAGGAATTCGGCGTGTGGGGCGATCTGTCGTTCTGATCTCCTGAAGCACCCTTGTCCATGTACGCGGACGGCGGGCCTTGTGCCCGCCGTCTTCGTTTCGTCACGACACAATCCGGGTCACGCTTCGGCCGGCGTCTTTTCCTTGAACCGGCACAGGTCGGCGATCACGCAGCCCGGGCAATCCGGCTTGCGCGCCTTGCACACATAACGGCCGTGCAGGATCAGCCAGTGATGCGCGTCGAGCAGGAACTCGGCGGGGATCACCTTCACCAGCGTGTCCTCCACTTCGCGCACATTCTTGCCCGGAGCCAGGCCGGTACGGTTGGAGACGCGGAAGATATGCGTATCCACCGCCATCACCGGCTCGCCGAACGCGGTGTTGAGGACCACGTTGGCGGTCTTGCGGCCGACACCGGGCAGCGCTTCCAGCGCTTCGCGGTCGCGCGGCACTTCGCCGCCGTACTTCTGCAGCAGGATGGCGCAGGTGGCGATCACGTTCTTCGCCTTGGCGTTGAACAAGCCGATGGTGGAGATGTACGGCTTCAGGCCATCCTCGCCGAGCGCCAGGATCGTCGCCGGCGTGTTGGCGACCGGGAACAGACGACGCGTGGCCTTGTTGACGCCGACGTCGGTCGCCTGCGCCGACAGCGCCACGGCCACCAGCAGCTCGAACGGCGAGCTGTACTCCAGTTCGGTTTTGGGGTGCGGGTTGAGCTCGCGCAGGCGGGTGAACATTTCCACCACGTCGGCGCGCGGCATGCGGCCGCCGCGCCGCGCCGGTGCGCGGGCCGTCTTCTTCACGGTGGCCATTACGGCTCCTTGCCGGTGGCGCGGGCCTTGGCCCGGGCGAGGATCGCGGCGGCCGCAGCGGGCAGGGCGGGCTTCACGTCCGGCGCCGGGGCCGGGGTGCGACGCGCATCGCGCTCGGCCTCGCGCCGGGCCAGGCGCACCGTGCGGGCGCGGTAGCGTTCGCGTGCGGCCCAGGCCGCCTGCAGCTGCTGCTGGGCCTGGCACAGGCGCTGCGGAAGGTCCGGATGACCGGGGAGCAGTTGCTCGTCGCCGGCACGGGCGACATAGTCCATCAGCCCGGCCTGCAGGGCGCCGTCGAGATCGTCTGCCTGGACCCGGGCGAACAGCTGCGCGGTGTTGGGTCGGGATGCCATGGCGTCAGCGGTTCTGGAACGCCGGCGGACGGCGCTGCAGGAACGCGCTGGTGCCTTCGCGCATGTCCTCGGTGGCAAACAGCAGGCCGAACTGCGCGCTTTCATACTCCAACCCGGCTTCCAGGCTGCATTCGCCGCCCACGTGCACCGCATCGAGCAGCCCACGCAGGGCCAGCGGCGCCGAGCGTGCCAGCTGTCGGGCAATGTCCTGCACGCGGTTGTCCAGCGCGTCGGCGGGCACGACTTCGTTGACGATGCCCAGTTCCAGCGCACGCGCGGCGTCGATCGGCGCCCCCAGCAGGCACAGCTCCAGGGTGGCGGCGCGGCCGCACAGGCGCAGCAGGCGCTGGCTGCCGCCGAAGCCGGGGATCAGGCCGAGGTTGATTTCCGGTTGGCCGACCTTGGCGGTATCGGCGGCGATGCGCAGGTGGCAGGCCATCGCCAGTTCCAGGCCGCCGCCCAGCGCAAACCCATTCACGCGCGCGATGACCGGCTTGGGCATCCGCTCGATCTTGCGCATCAGGGCCTGGCCCAGCAGTGAGAAATCACGTCCCTGAACGGCGCTGAGGGTATTCATCTCGGCGATGTCCGCCCCGGCCACGAAGGCCTTCGGGCCGGCCCCGGTCAACACCACCACGCGCACCTGTGGATCGGCAGCGGCCTCGCCGAAGGCGTCGGCCAGGGCCTGCAGGGTGGCGGCGTTGAGGGCGTTGAGCTTGTCCGGGCGCTGGACGGTCACGGTGCGGATGGCGCCGTCGTCGGTGACAGCGATCAGGGCATCGGCCACGGGGAAACTCCTGGAACGTTAAAAAAAAGTGATATTGAACTCTGCAAACGCAGACGGGTCATAGCCTGCATCGTGAGTGGCGGTTACACGTTGCGCCCGTTATCCTAACCCGTCGCCTCAGGGCGGCGCAGAACGTCCCTGAGTTACCACCCCTGGAGAACTGTTTGATGAAGTTGCGTTCTATCGCGGTCGCCGTCGCGGCCCTGGCCCTGACGGGCAATGCCTTCGCCCAGGACGTCTCGTCCGAAAAGGGCAAGCTGAGCTACTACTTCGGTTACGACTACGGCAACAACCTGGCGGAGCTGACCGGTCGTGGTGAGCAGCTGGACATCAACTCGGTGGTGAAGGGCCTGCAGGATGCCTACGCCAAGAAGCAGCCGGCGATCACCGCCGAGCAGCTGAAGCCGGCCGTTGAAGCGTTCCAGAAGCGCGAGCAGGGCCGTGCCCAGGCTGCCAAGGCCGAGTACGAAAAGGCGGCTGCCGAAAACAAGACCAAGAGCGATCAGTTCATCGCGGCGAACAAGGCCAAGGCCGGCGTGCAGTCCCTGCCGAGCGGCGTCCAGTACCGCGTGATCGAAGCCGGCAAGGGTGCCAAGCCGACCCAGGCCAGCACCGTGCAGCTGGAAGTGGCCGGTCCGTTCCCGTATGGCCAGCGCCCGACCGAAGCCCGCCCGGCCCAGCAGATCCCGTCGATCAAGGTCAGCGAAGTCGAAATGAAGGCCATGCGCGAGACCCTGCTGCAGATGCCGGCCGGCTCGAAGTGGGAAGTCACCCTGCCGCCGGACCAGGCCTACGGTGCCGACCCGCGCACCCCGTTCCCGCCGAACGTGGCTGTGCAGTTCGAGATCAAGCTGGTCAGCGTCAAGTAAATCGAAGCAGCAGACGAAACGCGCCGGTGATTCCACCGGCGCGTTTCTGTTTGCGCAGTGCGCTGCGTGCCGCATCATCGCGCGCAAATTCAGCCCGATCGCGCTACTGTTGCCGGGTGCAAACAATGGAAGAATCGGCGCGTGTTGTCGCAAGTCCCTGCATCGGAGTGTGCACGCTGGATCCGCACCGGCAATGCACCGGCTGCGCGCGGCATATCGATGAGATCGCGCGGTGGTCGTCGATGAGCAACGAGGAACGCAGTCGCATCCTGCATCGCGTGCAGCCCCTGCGCCAGCAACTGCAGCAGTCGCTGCGCGGTTCGCTGGCCGACCACGAACGGCTGATGCGCGCGCTGCACCCGCTGGCCGAACCGCCGGTCGGCGACGGCTGGAACCGCAGCGAGCTGATCGACCTGCTGCCGCCCGGGCCGCCAGTGGAAGCGGCAGTGCTGGCCGGCATCGTGCCGCGTGCCAACGGTGCGCAGGTGATCCTCACCCGTCGCACCGAAACCCTGCGCACGCACGGGGGCCAGGTCGGATTCCCCGGCGGCCGCACCGAGCCTGACGACCGCGACGCGCTGGCGGCCGCACTGCGCGAGAGCCAGGAAGAAATCGCATTGGCGCCCGGCCAGGTGCAGGCGCTGGGGTATCTCGATCCTTTCGTGACGATCACCGGCTACCGGGTCACGCCGGTGGTGGCGGTCGTCGATCCGGATTTCGTGCCGGTGCCGCAGCCCAGTGAGGTGGCCGAGGTGTTCGAGGTGCCACTGGATTATCTGATGGCGCCCGACAACCTGCGCCAGGTCGAAATCACCCATCGCGGCCGGGTTCGACACGTCCTGGAGTATGGCTGGCCGGGCCAGCGCATCTGGGGCGCGACCGCCGCCATTCTCTACAACCTGCGTCGCCGCCTGGAGCAAGTGCAATGAAGCCGATCGATCCGCCGTGGACCCCCCTGGTCGATGTCGCCACCCTGGCCGCCGCGTTGGGTGACGGCGTGCGCGTGGTCGATGCGCGCGCCACCGCCAGCACTGCCGTGCGAGTGGTCGATGCGCGGGCCTCGCTGGCCGACCCGCAGGCGGGAAGCAGCCAGTATCTGGCCGGCCATATCCCGGGTGCGGTGCATGCCGATCTGAATCGTGACCTGTCCGATCTGTCGCGCGTCGGCCACGGTCGCCATCCACTGCCGGACAGCGATGCCTTTGCCGCGAAGCTCGGCCAGTGGGGTATCGGTCCTGACACCCAGGTGGTGGTCTACGACGGCAGCGATGGCAGCATGGCCGCCGCGCGCCTGTGGTGGCTGCTGCGCCTGATCGGCCACACCCGGGTGTCCGTGCTCGATGGAGGCATCGCCGCCTGGGAGGCCGCCGGTCACGCGCTGGCGAGCGGGCCGGCTGAAGTGACGGCGTTACCTGCCTACCCGGGCCGTTTCGACACCACGCAGATCGCCAACGCCGATGAAATCAGTGCACGGCTGAAGCACGCGCCGGGCTGGCTGGTCGACGCGCGCGCGGGCGAACGCTTCCGCGGCGAAGTCGAGCCGCTGGACCCGGTGGCCGGGCATGTGCCGGGCGCGGTCAACCGTCCGTTTGCGTTGAACGTCGCCGACGGCCGCCTGCGCGACCCACAGGCGCTGCGCGCCGAACTGCAGGGCGTGATCGGCAATCGCGATCCGCAGCAGGTGGTGCTGATGTGCGGCTCGGGCGTGACCGCCTGCCACCTGCTGCTGGCGATGGAAACGGCCGGCCTGTCCGGCGCACGCATCTATGCCGATTCCTGGAGCGGCTGGGTGAGCGACAGCAGCCGCCCGGTGGCGACCGGCGCCTGAGCCGCGCGGGGTCGGATCCGTTTTCCAACGGAGAACGGTTCTGACCCCATCAACCGAAAATCGGGTCAGAGCCCGTTGCGTAGCAACGGGATCCGACCCCGTGTCGATTCGAAGGATCGCGGAGAACTGTCGAAGGCGGGGTGGGGCCGGTTGCGGGGGCGTGAGCCGCATGGATGCGGCGACCGAGCTTACATGGGTGAGGGCGCTTTGCTTGCGAAGCACTGCTTCGCAAGCGCCCGAACGCCCAGCCGCCAGCGGCTGGGCCGGGCCCCGGAGGGGGACTTGCAGCGGCCCCCGCAACCGGACCCACCCCGCCATCCCTCGGAATGCCAGCTCTTGACGTTGACGTTGCTTCTGCGGGCGCAGGGCGCAGCCCTGCCACTTACCCAACCGGCTGCAGCGGCACCTTCGCCAGCACCCGCGCCCACGGGAACAGCGGCCCCGGGTCGCGCTTGCGCGCCACCGTCAGTGCCGCGTCATCGCTGGCCGGCACCTGCTCCAGGTCCAGCTGGTCATGCCCGGCAATCCGCTGCAGCGACGGATAGCGCACCACCAGCGCCTGCAGCAGCCGCTCCAGCGCTTCCAGCTGCGCCTCGGTGTAGGCCTCGTCCATCGCCTGGTGACGGCTGTCGAACCAGTGCGGGTAGCGCCCGGTATTGACCAGCTCGATACCCAGCGTATGCGCGTTCATGCCGCGCACGTGGTGGGCCACGCGTTCGGGCGCAACGTACTGCACCACGCTGCCATCGCGGTCGATGTAGAAGTGCCCGCTGTTGCCGGCACCGCTGTCATACAGCACGCGCTCGCCGTACTCGCGGGCGGTCGCCAGATCGGGCAGCTCGGTGCAGTGGATCACCACCATCTCCAGCGTGGCCGGATCGCGCAGCGGCAGTCGGTCGTGGTAGGGCAGGGGCTGCAGCTGCAGGCCGGGCAGGAGCGGGTTGGGCATCCGGCGATGCTAGCATTGCGGCATGAACCTGCCTTCTCTTTCCTGGTTGGCGCGCGCCCACGGAGCGCGCGCATGAGCCGCGGTCACTGCATCCTGTCCCATGGCTTCGAGAGCGGTCCGGAGGCAACCAAGGTCACCGCGCTGGCCGAGGTGGCGCAACGCCTGGGCTGGACCCACGAGCGCCCCGACTACACCGACCTGGACGCGATGAGCGAGGTCAGCCGGGTGGGCGACGTGCCGACCCGCCTGCGCCGCCTGGTTGAACGCGCCGCCATCGCTGCCCGGCAGGGGCCGGTGGTGCTGGCCGGCTCCAGCCTGGGCGCCTACATCTCCGCCATCGCCTCGTTGCAGGTACCGGTCGCCGGCCTGTTCCTGATGGTGCCGCCGACCACGATGGGCCCGATGCCGGCGCTGGACGCCGCCGCCGTGCCGACCACCGTGGTCCAGGCCTGGCATGACGATGTGGTCCCGGCCGCCGGAGTGATCGCCTGGGCGCAGGCGCGTTCGGCGCAGCTGCTGCTGGTCGACGATGGGCACCGCCTCGAGCGCCACGTGGAGGCTTCCGCGCAGGCCTTCGAGCGCCTGCTGCGGCAACTGTGAAGCCCGGGCGCACGGCGCGCCCGCCCGCATTGACTACAATGGCAGCCCCGCCGCCCCCGGCGCGGGCCTGCCGGCCGTGCCTACGGCCCTCCTTTCCGACCGGCCCGGCCCCTGTGCCGCGCCCGACCACCTGCGAACCGATCCCGTGAAATTCTTCGTCTCCTGCGCCAAGGGCCTGGAATACCTGCTTGCCGATGAACTGTCGGCCCTGGGCCTTGGCAAGGCCACCGCCACCATTGCCGGCGTCAACGCCGAGGGCGAACTGGCGCAGGCGCTGCGGATCGTGATGTGGTCGCGCCTGGCCAGCCGCGTGCTGTGGCCGATCGACGAGTTCGAGTGCCCGGACGAGCAGGCCCTGTATGACGGGGTGCGCGCGCTGCCGTGGCACGAGCACATCACGCCGGAGATGACCCTGGCGGTGGACGCGCATGTGTCCGGCGACAAGATCACCCACGCGCGCTTTGCCGCGCAGCGGATCAAGGATGCCATCGTCGACCGCATGCGCGATGAAGGCCTCGAGCGGCCCTCGGTCAACACCGATCTGCCCGACGTGCGCGTCAACCTGTCGCTGCGCAAGGGCCGCGCCTCGCTGTCGATCGACCTCGGTGGCGGCCCGCTGCATCGCCGGGGCTGGCGCGGTGCCGCCCACGAGGCGCCGCTGAAGGAAAACCTGGCCGCTGCGCTGCTGCTGCGCGCGCAATGGCCGCGCCTGCATGCCGCCGGTGGTGGCCTGCTGGACCCGATGTGTGGCAGCGGCACGCTGCTGATCGAAGGCGCACTGATGGCCGCCGACGTTGCCCCTGGCCTGATGCGCCATGGCAGCTTGCCGCCCAGCCGCTGGCTGGGCTTCGACAAGGCGGCCTGGAAGTCCATCCAGAGCGAAGCACGTGAGCGTGAAGCGGCCGGCCTGGCCGCGCTGAAGCCGGTCATCCACGGCAGCGACATCGACCCGGCCGCGATCCAGGCGGCCCGCGAGAATGCCGAGGTCGCCGGCGTCGCCCACGCGATCCGCTTCACCCGCGCCGATGTCGCCGACCTGGCCGCGCCGGAACAGGAGATCGGTGCGGTGGTCTGCAACCCACCGTACGACGAGCGCCTGGCCGCCGATCCGGCGTTGTACCGCGCACTGGGCAATGCCTTGCAGAAAGCGGTGCCGCAGTGGCGCGCCAGCCTGCTGTGTGGCAACGACGAACTGGCCTTTGCGACCGGCCTGCGCGCCAGCAAGAAGTACCAGATGTTCAACGGTGCGCTGGAATGCGCGCTGATCGTCTGCGATCCGATTGCCGTGCCGGGCCGTGATCCGGCCCAGCCGCGCGAGCTGAGCGAAGGCGCGCAGATGGTGGCCAACCGGCTGCGCAAGAACCTGAAGAAGTTCAAGAGCTGGCGTGCCCGCGAGGACATCACCTGCTTCCGCGCCTACGACGCCGACCTGCCGGAGTACGCGGCGGCCATCGATGTCTACGAGGAAGACGGGGGCAGGCGGCGCACCTTCCTGCATGTGCAGGAATACGCGGCACCGGCGGCGATTCCCGAGAACGACGTGCGCCGCCGCCGCAACGAGTTGCTGGCCGCCGCGCGCGAAGTTTTCGGCGTGCCACCGGAACAGGTGTCGATGAAGTCGCGCGAGCGCGGCAAGGGCGGCAGCAAGTACGGCCGCTTCGAGCAGCGGGACGAGTTCATCGTGGTGCGCGAGAACCATGCACTGCTGCAGGTGAACCTGTTCGACTACCTGGACACCGGCCTGTTCCTCGACCACCGTCCGCTGCGCCGGATGATGGCCGAGCAGGTGCGCGGCAAGCGTTTCCTCAACCTGTTCTGCTATACCGGCGTGGCCAGCGTGCAGGCCGCCGTGGCCGGTGCCGCCAGCACCACCAGCGTCGACCTGTCGGCGACCTACCTGCAGTGGTGCTACGACAACCTGGCGTTGAACGGGCAGGGCGGCAACCAGCACCTGCTGGTGCAGGCCGATGCGATGGCCTGGCTGGAGGGCGACCGTGGCCAGTACGACGTGATCTTCTGTGATCCGCCGACCTTCTCCAACTCCGCCCGCGCCGACGATTTCGACGTGCAGCGCGAACAGGTGAAGCTGCTGCGGGCGGCCGTGGCGCGGCTGGCACCGGGTGGCGTGCTGTACTTCTCCAACAACTTCCGCCGCTTCAAGCTGGAAGAAAATGCGATCGCCGAATTCGCCCAGTGCCGCGAGATCACCGCACGCACCCTCGGCCCGGATTTCGAACGCAACGCGCGCATCCACCGCGCGTGGGAACTGAAGCGGTTGGGGTAACGCGACGCCCGGGGCCCGAGCCCTTGCGTTGCACGCAAGGGCTCCGACCCCGGTGGCTCTGCTACAGCACCGCCACCAGCAGCCCGGCCACCGGCAGCACGATCGCCAGCGGCGCGATCCAGTTCGGCCGGTACGGGTACAGCCCGAACGACAGCGCCACGCCGCCCAGTGTCATCGTGCCCAGCCACAGCACCGGGCCCATCGCCCAGCCGTGGTCGGCCACGCACACCGCGAACGCCGCCGTCAGCAGCGTCCAGCCCAGCAGCCGCCATTGCGTGCGCCGTGCCAGCGTGGCCGCGGCCTTGCCGTGCAGGTCGTGCTGGTGCCTTTCCATCGCCAGCGACAGGGCGGTGAACGCCGAGAACGACAGGGTCAGCGCCAGCAGCATCATGCGCGGGCTCCCGCTTCCGTCGCGTCCACGGGTGCCTTCGACACAGCGGCGGTGGCCGCGCGCTTCTTCTTCTCGGCCGCACTCAACGGTGGCGTCCAGCGCTGCATGCGCCAGCCACACAGGGCCAGCATCGCGCCGAACGCGACCATCGAGAGATCAAAGCCGGCCAATGCCCAGTCGCCGTTGCGCAGGGTCACGCCGAGGTGGGCGTGCGTGGTCATTGCATTGATGACCGGCACCAGCGCGAATGCGGCCGCACCCAGATACAGCTGCCAGGCCCACATCATCCGCTTCGGCCAGAGGAAGGCGGCCAGCAGCGCGCCGCCCCAGGCGCAGAAGAACACGTTGGCCTCCGCGCTGGAGCGTTCGGCAATGTCCAGCGGCAGCAGGCGATTGCCCCAGAAATAGGCCGCGAACGCGATCGGCAGGCCCGCCACGGTGCCGATGTTCAGCGCATCGACCAGGCGCAGGCCAAAGCCGGTGCGTCCACTCTTGGCGTGCTTCGGCCGTTCCTTCACCGCCCACAGCACCACACCACTGGCCACCATCAGGCAGCCGACCAGGCCGGACAGGAAGAACAGGGCACGCAGGCCCCAATCGGCGAAGCGCGCCAGGTGCAGGCCGTACAGCACGCCGCGGGTCGCCGTGGCACCGCCGGAAGGCGGCGTTTCCGCCAGCAGCGTGCCGTTGACCATGTCGTAGCGCACGGCCGGGGTATCGGTGGACAGGCGCTTGCCGTCGCGTTGGCGGATGTCGATCACCGCATTGGCCGCCCCCGGGTTGGACACGGTGAAGCCGGCCACTTCCACGCCACGCCAGTGCGCACGTGCGCTGTCCAGCAGCTGTGCGATCGGCAGCGGCGCGGCGCGTCCTTCGGCCGGTGCAGTCACCTCCGGCATGCCACCGAAGGCCTCGCTGAAGAACGCGTCCTCGTCCTGCGGGTAGGCCACCTTCACCCCCCACGGCAGGTACATGACCATCAGGGTGACGATGCCGGTATAGGTGATCATGGCGTGGTAAGGCAGCGCCATCACCGCACTGACGTTGTGGAAATCCAGCCAGGAACGCAGGCCCTTGTCCTTGCGGAAGGTGAAGAAGTCCTTGAAGATTTTCTTGTGGGTGATGACGCCGGTGATGATCGCCACCAGCATGAACATCGCGCAGAAGCCGACCAGGTAGCGCGCCCACAGCACCGGGATGTAGTGCAGGTCGAAGTGCAGGCGGTAGAAGAAGTCACCGCCGCGGGTTTCGCGGGCTTTCAGCGCCTGGCCACTGTTCGGGTCCAGCGTGGCTTCGCCGAAACCACCGCGACGGCCACGACTGGGGTCGGCCTGCTCCGGCGGCAGCCGCCAGAACA
Source organism: Stenotrophomonas sp. YJH_SMC_29 (assembly GCF_059371235.1). Taxonomy (NCBI): domain Bacteria; kingdom Pseudomonadati; phylum Pseudomonadota; class Gammaproteobacteria; order Lysobacterales; family Lysobacteraceae; genus Stenotrophomonas; species Stenotrophomonas sp. YJH_SMC_29. Next base: position 128,911 of record NZ_JCAFUK010000008.1, read on the forward strand.
TCTGCATGGCCGGGTTGCGCGGCTGCGGCAGGGTAACGAACCAGTTCCCGGCCTGGGCCGCGTTGACCTGCAGGTAGTCGACGGCGCGCTGCGCGGCGACGTCGATGCTGACGTTGCTGGAGGGCAGCTCCGGGCGCATCCAGCGGCTGATTTCCTCGCGGTAGTAACTGGCGGTGCCGGCCATGAAGATCAGCAGCAGCAACCAGCCGACCAGCAGGCCGGTCCAGGTGTGCAGCCAGGCCATCGATTGGCGGAATCCGTTCTTCATGCCCAGGCCCCCAGCAGCCGGGCGACGGCCGCCATCAGCAACGCCGGCGCCAGGATGCCGGCCCAGGCGCGCAGCGCGCTGCGGGTGGCAAACGCCCACAGCGCCGCGCAGGCGGCCACCAGGATGGCCAGCAGCATGCCGGTCAGCACGGCCTGGCCGCGGGGGCCGGGCAGTGCCACCGCGCAGAACACGCTGGTGGCCGAAGCCAGTGCGTAGCCGCCGAAGATCGCGGCCAGCGAGCGTGACAGCACGCCCCAGCGGGGATTGGAGAACAAGGGGCGGGCGGTTGCGGGCGAGCGGTCCACGGCGTTCCTGAAGATGGAAGGGAGGAGGGAACGCGCCGCGGCCTCCTTGCGCCCTGCGCATGTGGCCGAGCGAGGTCCCGTCAACGGAGCACTGCCCGCGCCGGCGGGCAGTCCTGGGTGGGAGGCAGGCGGGCAAGGGACGCGTCTTCCGCACCCGTCCGCCCAAGTGCACGACCCATCAGCAAATGATAGGCATTCGCATTTCTTGAATCAAGCATGACGCCGCCAGCGGGCGGTGGTGGCTAGAACCTGAAGACGACGGTTGCCGCATGCAGCAGCAGGCCGATCAGACCGCCGACCAGCGTGCCATTGAAGCGGATGAACTGCAGGTCGCGACCCACGCTCAGTTCCAGCTGCTCGACCAGATGGCGCTCGTCCCAGCCCTTCACGGTCTGCGCGATATGCGTGGTCACTCCTTCGCGCAGGCGGCCGGTCAAGCGCTGCGCCCCCTCCAGCAGGTGCTGGTTCAGCGCCTCGCGCAGCGCCGGGTCGGCCTGCAGGCTGCTGCCGAGCGACGCCAGGCTGCGCTGCAGGTGACCGACCAGCGCCGAGTCTTCGCGCTGCAGGTCGGCGCGCAGGCTGGCGTGGATCCGTGCCCACAACCCCTGCACGTAGTCCTGCAGGGCGGGGTGGTCGATCATGTCCTGCTTGAGCTGTTCGATGCGTTCGGCCAGCGCCGGGTCCGCGCGCAGGCGCTGTACGTAATTCTGCAGCCAGGCCTCGTAGTCCTGGCGCAGCGGATGCTGCGGCTCGGCCAGCACCTGCTGCAGTTCCTCCAGTACCGCGCGTGCCAAGCGCTCGGCCAGGCTGTCGCCGATCTCGTCGATCGGCTTGACCCAGTTCACCGTGCTCGACAGGGTCGGCCATTCGCGCTGGATGTAGCCCACGATCAGCTGCGAGGCGCGCTCTTTCACCTGCGGCTGTTCCAGCCAACGGCCGAGCCGCTGCAGGCCCTCGTCCAGCACCCGCTGGTGGCGCCCGTCGGCGGTCAGCAGGGCCAGCAGTTCACCGGCGGTGGCGGCGGCATTCCACTGCCGCAGCTGCTGCACCACGAAGGCATGCAGCTGCCGGCGCACCGCGGTTTCATCGAAGAAATCCAGCGCCTGCAACGCCCAGCCGCGGGCCATGTCGGCCAGCATCCGTGAGCGCGCCGGATCGGCCAGCCAACTGCCGAGGCGGCTGGCCGGGTCGAACACCTGCAGCTTGGCCAGCAGCACGCCCGGCTCCAGGAACTGGTCGCGCACGAACAGCGCCAGGCTGTCGCCGATGCGCTCCTTGCTGCGCGGGATGATCGCGGTGTGCGGAATCGGCAGGCCCATCGGCCGCCGGAACAGCGCGACGACCGCGAACCAGTCGGCCAATGCGCCTACGGCTGCCGCTTCGCAGAAGGCCGAGACCCAGGCCCAGATGCCGCGCTCGCCCTGCCAGTGGCTGACCGCGAAACCCGCAAGCATCAACAGCAGCAGGCCCAGTGCGAGGGCTTTCAGGCGCCGCAGCTGGGCGCGGCGCGGATCGTGGACAGGCGTCATGCCGGAAGTCTAACCGGCACGGCATGAGCATCTGGTAGTGTCGGCCGCTGGCCGGCATCTTCAGTTCACCCGATACCTTCATGGGGTTGCCGGCCAGCGGCCGGCACTACCTGCTTGCGCAGCGCGGCCAGCTGCGCGCGCAGGGTATCGTTCTCGCGGGTCAGCGCGACCACGCGACGGCGCAGTGCCGCGGCATCCTCGCCCAGCTGCTCCAGCGCCGACAGGACCTCGGCGTCGCGGCTGGCGATCTCGTCCTCGCTGGGCTCTTCGAAATCCATCTCGGCCGCGTCCGGCTTCGGTGCGCGCGGCTTGCGCTTGGATTCACGCACGCGCTTGGCAGCCTGCTTCAACTCGTCCTTGCCACCGGCCGCGGCCGCGCGCTGCTGGTCCTCGGGCAGGTCGGCCACGGCGGCGGCGGCGCTGATCGAGATCACGCCGGCCTTCACCGCTTCGACCACTTCGGGCGCGGCCTGGGCGTGGATGCGCTCGATCATGCCGACCTGGCTGGTGCTCAGCTTGGCCTCGCGGGCCAGCTCGGCGCGGCTGATCTTCGGTGCCGGCTCCCACGGCGGGCTGTCTTCGCCCTCGTCGGCAACGTCAGCGGTGCCATCGCTCTCGCGCTGCAGCTGCGCCTGCTCGACCTGCTTGCGGGCGGCCAGGATGTCGCGCTTGCGCAGCGCCAGCACGCCGCGCTGGAAGTCGGACACGCTGCGCCGGCCCAGGTGCTGCTCGATCATCCACAGATGCACGTCTTCCATGCTCTGGAAGCGGGTGTTCTGCACGGTGTTGAAGGGCAGGCCATGCTTCTGGCAGATGCCGAAACGGTTGTGGCCGTCGACCAGTACGTTGCCCCACAGCACCAGTGCGTCACGGCAGCCTTCGGCCAGGATGCTGCGCTCCAGCGCGTCATGTTCGTCCGCGGTCAGCGGGTCGATGTAGGCCTTGAGTTCTTCTTTGACGACGATATCCATGGGCACGGCAGCGAGCAGGAGCGGAACCGCCCATTGTACCTGCTCGCCACCGTCGGCCCGGCTCAGGCAGTGGCCCGGATCATCTCGCCCAGGGTGCCGGTGATCTGGTCGATCTGCGCCTTGTCCACGATCAGCGGCGGCGACAGCGCGATGATGTCGCCGGTGCAGCGCACCAGCAGCCGGCCATCGTGGAAGCAGCGCCGGTAGACCTCGTAGCCCCGGCTGCCGGGCGCATCGCGGCGCGGCGCCAGCTCGACCGCGCCGACCAGGCCGAAGTTGCGGATGTCGATCACGTTTGGCAGGCCCTGCAGCGCATGCAGCCGTTGCTGCCAGTACTCGCCCAGCTCGATGGCGCGCTCGAACAGGCGCTCCTCGGCGTAGACGTCCAGTGTCGCCAGCGCCGCGGCGCAGGCCAGCGGGTGCCCGGACCAGGTGTAGCCGTGGAACAGCTCGATGGCTTGCGGCGGCGCCTGCATCAGCCCGGCATGCACCGCATCGGCCACCAGGACGCCGCCCAGTGGCACAGCGCCATTGCTGACCGCCTTGGCGAACGTCAGCAGGTCCGGGGTGACCCCGAAACGCTGCGCGGCGAAAGGCATGCCGACACGGCCGAAACCGGTGATGACCTCGTCGAACACCAGCAGGATGCCGTGCTGGTCGCACAGCTCGCGCAGGCGCTGCAGGTAGCCCGGCGCGGGCAGGATCACCCCGGCCGAACCGGCAATGGGTTCGACGAACACTGCGGCGATGGTGGAGGCGTCATGCAGTGCGATCAGTCGTTCCAAGTCGTCGGCCAGCTCCGCGCCCTGGCGTGGCAGGCCCTTGCTGAAGGCATTGCGCTGCAGATCCAGGGTGTGCCGCAGGTAGTCCACACCGCCCAGTTGCAGGGCGAACGACTTGCGGTTGTTGGGCAGCCCGCCCAGCGCCATGCCGCCGAAGCCGACGCCGTGGTAGGCCTTCTCGCGGCTGATGAAACGGGTGCGCTGGCCTTCGCCACGCTGGCGGTGGTAGGCCAGCACGATCTTCATCGCGGTATCCACCGCCTCGGAGCCGGAGCTGGTGAAGAACACATGGTTGAGCGGCCCCGGCGCCAGCGCGGCCAACCGCTGCGCCAGTGCGAACGCCGGCGGCGAGCCCATCTGGAAGGCGGGTGAGTAGTCCAGCGTGCGCGCCTGCTCGACGATGGCCTCGACGATGCGCGGGCGGGCATGGCCGGCATTGCAGCACCACAGGCCGGCGGTGCCGTCGAGGATCTGGCGGCCGTCGACATCCTCGTAGTGCATGCCCTCGGCACGTACCAGTACACGCGGGGCGGCCTTGTACTGGCGGTTGGCGGTGAACGGCATCCAGTACGCCTCCAGTGATTCCGGGCGCTGGGTAGCCAGGTCGTGCAGGTCGCTCGCGGGATGCTTCATGCCGGCTCCGTCGGGTCCGATGGAGTGAATGTAGCGCAGCCACGTCACGGTGGAGTCGCGGCCACGCCGGTATAACCGGGGCGACTGTTCCGAGGAGCCCGACATGGCCGACTTTCCCGACCGCAGCCACTGGCAGGTGCTGTCGCAGCAGCTTTCGATGCCCGGACAGGCCTTCATCGATGGCCGCTACACCGACGCCGCCAGCGGCGCCCGCTTCGACTGCATCAGCCCGATCGATGGCCGCGTACTGGGAGCGGTTGCCGACTGCGATGCGCAGGACGTGGAGCGTGCGGTGCTGGCGGCGCGGCGTGCCTTCGAGGCCGGCCACTGGTCGCAGGCCGGCCCGGCCCACCGCAAGCGGGTGCTGCTGGCCTTGGCGGCCCTGGTGGAGAAACACGCGGACGCGCTGGCGCTGCTGGAAACCCTGGACATGGGCAAGCCGGTGCGCGACGCGCGCCGCATCGATCTGCCCGCTGTGGTGCGCTGCCTGGGCTGGACCGCCGAAGCGGTGGACAAGCTGTACGGCGAAATCGCACCGACCGGCCTGCATGAGCTCGGGCTTGTCACGCGCGAGCCTGCCGGCGTGGTGGCGGCGATCGTGCCGTGGAATTTCCCGCTGCTGATGGCCTGCTGGAAGATCGCACCGGCGCTGGCCATGGGCAATTCGGTGGTGCTCAAGCCTTCGGAGCGGTCGCCCCTGACAGCGCTGCGGTTGGCTGCGCTGGCCGCCGAGGCGGGCCTGCCGGACGGGGTGCTGAACGTGCTGCCCGGCCAGGGCGCGCGGGTCGGCGAGCCGCTGGCCCTGCACATGGACGTGGACGTGCTGGCCTTCACCGGTTCCACGGCCACGGGCGCGAAGCTGCTGCAGTATTCAGGGCGATCCAACCTCAAGCGGGTCTGGCTGGAGTGCGGTGGCAAGAGCCCGCACGTGGTGTTCGCCGACGCTCCCGATCTGGACGCCGCCGCCAGGTCGGTGGCCCAGGGCATCTTCTTCAACCAGGGCGAAGTCTGCACCGCCGGCTCGCGGCTGCTGGTACAGCGCTCGATCCGCGAGGATTTCGTGCACCAGGTGGTTGCCTACGGCCAACGCATGCAGCCCCGCCATCCACTGGACGCCGATGCACCGATGGGTGCGCTGGTCGACGCCGCGCACGTGGACAAGGTGCTGGCCGATATCGCGCGCGCCGAAGGCGAGGGCGCTCGCCTGCTTCTGGGCGGCCGTCGGGCCGACGTGGAAGCCGGAGGCTGCTATGTGCAGCCCACGGTGTTCGACCAGGTGCGTCCGGACCACGCGTTGGCACGCGAGGAGGTGTTCGGGCCGGTGCTGGCCGTACTGGGCTTCGAGGATGAGGCTGAAGCCGTGCGCGTGGCCAACGACAGCCGCTACGGCCTGGCGGCGGGCCTGTGGACGCGGGACCTGGGCCGTGCCCACCGCGTCGCGCGCCAGCTGCGTGCCGGCAGCGTGTGGGTGAACGGCTGGGATGGTGGTGACATGACCGCCCCGTTCGGTGGCTACAAGCAGTCCGGTAATGGGCGCGACAAATCACTGCATGCGTTCGACAAATACAGCGAGATCAAGGCCACCTGGATCCAGTTGTAACGACGTGGCTGCTTGACCGCTGTTCGCCCTTTGTAGAGTCGAGCCTTGCTCGACTGCCGTTCGTTCTTCTGTGGAGCCGAGCCATGCTCGGCTGCATCCCGCGAAGCGCAGTCGAGCATGGCTCGACTCTACAAAGGCGTGCCGCTACCGGCAGCGGGCACTCACCTGCAGCACTGCCGCACGCAGCACGTCGCGGTCGGCTTCTTCGACGGCGTTCTGGAAATAGTCCATGTCCTGCTTGCCCAGCTCGCACGGGTCGACGGTGTACCCGGGTGGCCACAAGCCCAGCAGCTGCGCCACGCCATGCACGATCTGCTCGGGGCTCATCTGCCGACGGATCCGGAAGTAATTGCGGCGCGGCCCGAACGCGGGATGGACCTCGCGCCGACCGATCAGGCGCGGCGCCACGCCCGCTGCGCTGATGCCGTCACCGCCATCGATGCTGCCCGCAGGCAGGCCCAGCAACAGTGACGCCGTTGCAGGCGGTTCCTCGGACGCGGGCGCGATGGCATCCGCGGGTGCGGCCGGGGCCGGACGGGACGCTGTCGATGCGGCGGGTCGCGCCGCCGATGCGGAGGGCAGCGCCGGGTGTGGTTGCACCGCCGCGGGTTGCTCCGGCGGTAACCAGCGCAATGAAATCCTGGCAGCTTCGTCGCTGGGCAGCGTCATCCTGCCACTGCCCAGCAGCCACACTGCCATCAACCCATGCACCAGCAGCACCATCAGCCATGCCGCCATGCGCGGCAGCTTCGGCGAATCGGACCACGACAGCGCGACTGCAGTCATCGGCAAAGCATCCATGCAGGGACCGGTGGCGCAGCCTAGCGGGCGGCCCGAAAAATTTCGTTGGCATCGGTGTCGGCTGAAACCATCGTCCCGTGCGGCCGCCAGCCCGTGGCAGAATCGGGCGATCCGCCGTTACCCGTGTTGCCGATGTCGACGATCACCGCTGCCGCACCGCCCGTGAATTCTCCCAGTCGTGTCCTGCTGGCCAGCCTGATCGGCACCACCATCGAGTTCTTCGATTTCTACATCTACGCCACGGCGGCCGTGCTGGTGTTCCCGCACCTGTTCTTCCCGGACAGCAGCGAGCAGGCGGCCCTGCTGCAGTCACTGGCGACCTTCGCCGTGGCGTTCATCGCGCGCCCGGTCGGCTCTGCGGTGTTCGGCCATTTCGGTGACCGCATCGGCCGCAAGGCGACGCTGGTCGCGGCGTTGCTGACCATGGGCCTCTCTACGGTGCTGATCGGCCTGCTGCCGACGCACGCACAGATCGGCCTGTGGGCGCCGGCGCTGCTGGCGCTGTGCCGCTTCGGCCAGGGCCTGGGGCTGGGCGGCGAGTGGGGTGGGGCGGTGTTGCTGGCCACCGAGAACGCGCCGCCGGGCAAGCGCGCCTGGTACGGCATGTTCCCGCAGCTGGGCGCGCCGATCGGCTTCCTGTTGTCGGCGGGCATTTTCCTGGTGCTTGGCCGCTGCCTGAGCCAGGATGATTTCCTGCAGTGGGGCTGGCGTATTCCGTTCGTGGCCAGCGCGCTGCTGGTCGGCCTGGGTCTGTGGGTGCGCCTGAACATCCATGAGACGCCCGACTTCAAGCAGGCACTGGAGCGCAAGGCGCCAGTGCGGCTGCCGATGTGGACCGTGCTGCGTGACCATCCGGTGCCGATGCTGCTGGGCACGCTGGGGGCGTTCGCCACCTTCGTGCTGTTCTACCTGATGACGGTGTTCAGCCTTGGCCACGGCACTGCGGTGCTGGGCTACAGCCGCGAGCAGTTCCTGCTGATGCAGATGGCCGGCATGGTGTTCTTCGCACTGGGCATCCCATTGTCGGCACGCTATGGCGACCGCTGGGGCACGCGTCGCACCATGATCGTCGCCAGCGTGCTGATCATCGGCTTCGGCGTACTGTTCGCGCCGTTGTTCCAGCCGCACAGCCCGTGGCTGGTCACCGCGTTCCTGTGCCTGGGCCTGTTCCTGATGGGGCTGACCTACGGCCCCTGCGGCACCTTCCTGGCCGAGATCTACCCGGTGGAAGTGCGTTACACCGGCGCGTCGCTGTCATTCAACCTGGCCGGCATCCTCGGCGCGGCGCCGGCGCCGTACCTGGCCACCTGGCTGGCCGAGCGTTTCGGCCTGGTCGCGGTCGGCTACTACCTGTGCCTCACCGCGGTGGCCACGCTGTGCGCGCTGGTGGCCCTGCACCGGCGCGCGCTGCGGCTCAGCCAAAGAAGCGCTTGAGCGTGCGCCCCAGCCAGCCACCGCCCTGGTGTTCGCGGGCGAACTGGTTCAGGTGTGCCTTGACCTGTTCGGCATACGCCTGATCGTCGCCACGGATGTGGTTGAACAGCCAGCGCGAGAGCATGGTGCGCAGCTCGTCGCTGATGTCCTCGCCGGCCTGGAAGCGCATGCGGTACTCCGATACCCGCTTGATGAAGACCTCGTGCACGCGCTTGTGCGCGGCACAGAACGGATAGCCCGCTTCCTCCATCAGTTCTTCCTCGAACGCGAAGTGCGACATGGTGTAGTCCACCACTTCGTCGATCACTTCGCCCACTGCCGCACGCTGCATGCTGGCCTGGGCCACGTGCAGGTGGTTGAGCATCTCGATGATGCGGCGGTGTTGTTGGTCGATCACATCGATGCCGATGTTCAGATCGTCCTGCCAGACCAGTAGTGCCATCCCCGGCTCCCCTTCATGCGTATGTCGGGGCTGACTGTAGAGCTGCCGCGGCGGCGCGGCGTTGATCTGGATCAAGGCTGCCCGGTCAGGTCAGCGCGGGCTCGCGCGGGCGCAGCGGGCTGGCCACCGTGGTGCAGCTGACCCGGTTGCGGCCACCGGCCTTGGCCAGGTACAGCTGGCGGTCGGCTTCGGAGATCAGCCGGTGCAGTGCATCGCGCTGCGGGCGCAGGCAGCACAGGCCGATGCTCACCGTCATGCGCAGGCTGGCCGTGCCGATGTCCACTTCCAGCGCGGCGATGCGCTGGCGCAGTTCCTCGAAGTACAGCAGGGCCTCGTCCTGCTCCATGTCCGGCACCAGCAGGCAGAACTCCTCGCCGCCGAACCGGGCGGTCAGGTCGTGGCTGCGGGCATGCGCGGCCACCGCTCCGGCCACCGCGCGCAGCGCGTCATAGCCGGCTTCGTGACCGTAGGTGTCGTTGATGTGCTTGAAGTGGTCGATGTCGATCATTGCCACCGCCACGCACTGGCCATGCAGCTGCAGCTGCGGCAGCTGGCGCTGGCTCTGTTCCAGGAAGCAGCGGCGGTTCGGCAGGCCGGTGAGGAAGTCGCGGGTGGCCAGGTCCTGCAGGGTGCCGATCAGCTCCAGCTGATCCACGTTCTGCGAGACCCGGCAGAAGAACTCCTCGCGCGAGAACGGCTTGCGCAGGAAGTCGTTGGCGCCGTTCTTCAGGAAGCGCGGAATCAGCGAGGCATCGGTATTGCCGGAAATGCCGATCACCGCCACCTTGTCGCGCGAGCGCAGGGTGCGCAGGCGGCGGGTGAACTCCACGCCCTGCATGCCCGGCATTTCCTGGTCGACCACGGCGAGGCGGATCGCAGGATGCGCTTCGATCGCAGCCAGCCCCTCATTGCCATCGGCTGCTTCGTGCACCTCATGGCCATACATGCGCAGCAGGGCGGCGGCATAGCCGCGGGCCGAAGGCGAATCGTCCACCACCAGCGCCGCAATGCGCCGGTTGCGCTCCAGGCGCTGCACCAGCCACACCAGGTAGTCGATGCTGCCCGGCGTGTTCTTCAGCACGTAGTCGATGATCTGCTGCTGCAGTACGCGCTTGCGCAGGTCCTCGTCGTAGACGCTGCTGACCACCACGGTGGGCAGGCCGCGCCTGAGGAAGAACTCGACCACCGCGTCGCGGTCGCCGTCGGCCAGCACCAGCCCGGTCAGTACCAGGAACCAGCCACCATCCTCGCTCAGCAGGCGGTCGGCCTCGGCCAGGGTGGAGGCGATCACCACCGGCAGCTCCAGGCGCTGCTCGATGGCCTCGCGCAGCATGCCGGTGAAGGCACGGGAGTTTTCGACCAGCAGGATCCGCTGCGGCAGCGGATCGGCCAGGTCGCCATCGACGGCGGCCTGCGGCAGGACGGGCATGATGCGGTGGCTCACGAGGGAGGGACTCGGCACGGATAGCGGCAGTTTCGGGTGCAACTTTAGCGTGGCGCGCCCGATGTGCGTGCAAGAGGCCCGCCGGTCGGACAGACCCCGTAGGTTCACGTGCGTGCTTCAACCGATCCAAGTGAAGTTACGCGCTGTCGGTGACGTCCATCCGCAATGGCAGGCGGGCTCTGGCCACGGAGGGCGTTCGGTGCAATCCGTGCGGGCGTATCGCGCGTTGCGGGCAGTTTCCAGTTCCCCACCGCCAATGTCGTGCAGCGGACACGATTATCCAGATCCTTCGCGATTGTGTGCCGCTCTGTATCAACGGAGTCAGTAGACATATAGTGGTTGCCGCACGTCCGACAGATGCAGCGACGTTATGCGGGGTGCGTCGAGGGCGGCCTCCGGCCACCACTGGAGAATAGATTCATCGTGCTCACCATTTTCTTTGCCGAGGAGGCAACAGTGCGAATAGTTAACGTTGGAGTGGCGTTGGGAGTGTTCGTGGCCGCAGGTCTGCCGATGTCGGCATTGGCCCAATCCGATGATCACGGCATCAGCATGAGTGGGCAGGGCCTGGGCAAGGCATACCCCGCGGCAACCAATCTGAGCCAGGATCCTGCCTGGCTGGTCTACGGATTCCAGCGTGATGGCATTTCCTACTACCAGGTCAACGATCTTGCTGGCCGGGTGGAAATGATCATCGGCAATGCCGACGGTACATTCTGGGCGTTGCCGGCCGGTGAGACGCAGGTGCCGGTATCGCTGCCCAGCCAGCCGCTGCCGGTACCGGCCAAGGCGACCCGTTCGCTCATCTATCGTGGCAACGGCTTCGCACTGGTGCGATACAGCACGGGTTCCCGCGTGCTCTGGGCGATCGAAACGCAGTAACCAACGATCAGCAGGTGACAGCCGTCGCCTGCTGGTCGGCTGTCTGCGGAACGGGCGCGTGCGACCACGTCGTGCGGTACGCAGGGCAGGCCGGGGTCAGGCCTGTGCCTGCTGACCATCCCAGCTGTGGGATGCGATGCTGGTGCCCGACACGGCGCTCTCGGCGGATTCGCGTCGCAGTGGCGCGGCCGATTCCACCAGCACCATGATGATGCGGTTCTGGCGGCAACGCACCGAACCTCCGAATGCCAGCGTACGACCGGCCAGTCTGTCCCTGACAAGACGCGTGGTGGCGTCGGACAGTGCGCGATGCCGGTCCAGCAACGAGGCCGTCATGACGATTCCGCGCTGGCGCTTCAGGCCAATGCAGCGCGCCCGCACGATCACCTGGCCGGGCTCGCTCTTCAGCAGCAGGGACACGGCGTCAATGAGCGTCCGGTAAGCAGCCAGCTGCAGATCCAGGCTGAGCCGACACGGGTCACCGGCCAGGCGGGGCTCGGCCACACGGTGCGTGTTGACCCACGCTGCGCGTACGCCACCGGCCTGCAACGCGACATACAGTCCCAGCTGCTCAAGCGCGGTCGGGTAGACCATGCTGGCCTGCTCGCGGAACAACCGGGAATGGACGTTGGCCGTGTGGGTCAGGCTGTTGGCGATGGCCGAGTGACCGTGGCTGTTGAGCCAGTTGATGACTTCCGACAGCGAAAGATCGATGCCATCGCCCAGTTTGCGCAGGTGGATGGCACGTTCGCGAAGGTCGGATTCACTGGCCATGTGTGAACTGCGCGCGAGGTTGATGGCGTTCTTCTCGCCGACCTCGCGGAGTTGATAGCGCCGATGATAATGACTGATGCGGGAACCGAGCAGCAGCAGTGCCACTCCGGTAATGGCCATGATCTGCTGGGTCGTGAACGCCGAAGCATCGAAGGCTGCGGCATAGGGTTTCGGCGTGGTCAGGCCGATGATCAGATTCAACGCAGGCACGCCGACGGCCGCGCCACGCCAGCCATGCAGGCACGTCAGCGCAATGGCCGGCAAGCCCATCAGCAACTGCAGCGATGTCCTCAGCGCGCTGGCCTCGGAGGGAATCAAGGTCGCGGTTACGCCAAGCAGCGTCATCACCGACAGTGCGACGGCAGTGGGACCGGTGAAGATGGTCTTCCAGCCCTGTTCGACGTTGCGTCTGGCCCAGAGCAGTGCAAGTGGTGCCACGGTGAGGATGGCGATGAAGTCTCCGACGCTGAAACGTACGGCACGGGACAGGAACGCGAGCACGGAATCCGCAGGCGGCGTCGGCCAGAGCAACTGCGACAGGCTCACGTTCAGGAGCGTGACCAGCACGGAGGACAGCAATGCGATGGCCAGCAGGCGCGCGTTGACCGAGTTGGCCAGGACCTTGCGGCAGCCATGGGTGATGAGCATCACTGCGGGCATCAACGAAGCCGATGCAAGGACCGCCCAGGCCATCCCGTACTTCTCGATCATCGGGTAGCGCATCTGTGCGAAATAGGCATATTCGCCGAGCAACAGGTACGGCCAGAACCGAGGAGGGCAAAGCAATACCGCCGCCACGCGTATTCCCGCCGGCAGATAGAACTGATCCAGTGACAACTGCCGGGTCGCCCAGCAAGCGATCGCATAGAACACCGCCAGGACCAGGCCTGCCGGATGGATGCGCAACTTCAGCTGCAGGCCTTCATTCCACCAGTTCAATCGCACTTCTCCCTCGAGTACGTTCCCTGTCAGCATCCATTCGCCGCGGGACCCGGTTCCAAGGGACGGTATCGAGATGAATTGGATAATGCAATTGCAGATTTGATCTTTCGGTCAAATGAGAATTCCATCACGCGGGTCTGAATGTGCGGTCTTCACACCGTCGCACCTCGGGACACGCCACCAGGGCACGCCCGCCGGTGAAAATGCCGTACGCGGGCTGCGGTCGGCACGCGGCTTCACCACAGCGCATCCCGCAGCTTGTACCAGGACATCGCCGCCACCAGCAGCGGCGTGCGCAGCAGCCGGCCGCCGGGGAAGGGCGCATGCCGCAGGCGCTGGAACACGTCCAGGCGCTCGCTCTGGCCGGCGATGGCGGCCGCGATGACCTCGCCGGCCAGCCCGGCGGCGGCCACCCCATGGCCGGAGAAGCCCTGCGCAAAATACAGGTTGCCGTCCAGCCGGCCCCAGTGCGGGGCGCGGTTGCGGGTAATGTCCACATAACCGCCCCAGACCTGGTCCAGGGCCACGTCGGCCAGCTGCGGGAACACCTGGTGCATGCGCCGCTGCATCACCCTGCGCAGACCGGGCGGTGGCAGCGCCGAATAACTGGCACGGCCACCGAACAGCAGCCGGTGGTCGTGGCTGAGGCGGAAGTAGTCCAGTGCCCAGGCGGTGTCGGCTACCGCCATGTTGTTGCCGATCAGCGCCCGGGCACGCTCGGCCCCGATCGGCTCACTGGCACCGATATAGGTGCCGACCGGCATGATCCGGCGTTCCAGCTCGGGCAGCAGGCCCTGCAGCCACGCATTGCCGGCAATCACCAGGTGTGCAGCGTGCACGCTGCCCAGTGCGGTGTGCAGGACAGGCTGCGGCCCACGCTGCACGCGGGTTACCGCTGAATGCTCGTGGATCACCACGCCGGCCGCGCGCGCGGCGTCGGCCAGGCCACGCGCATAGGCCAGCGGATGCAGGTGCGCGCTGAGCGGATCGAACATCGCGGCACGGTAGCGCGGGCTGTCCAGCTGCGCGCGCAGGGCGTTGCGGTCCCACCACTGCATCGGGTAGTCGTAGTGGCGCTGAAGATGCTCGCAGTTGGCGTGCAGGTCGCGCTCATGGCGTTCGCGTATGGCAACGCTGGCGTGGCCTTCGACCCAGTGGCAGTCGATGCCGTGGCGATCGATGCGCGTGCGCATGGCCTGCACCGCATCGCGTGACCAGTCGAACAGGTGGCGCGCATCGTCACGACCGAGCTGCCGCTCCAGTTCGTCCACCTCGCAGCCGTAGCCGACCAGCGCCTGGCCGCCGTTGCGGCCGGACGCGCCCCAGCCGATCCGCTGCGCCTCCAGCACCACCACGCGTCGGCCACGCGCGGCCAGTTCCAGTGCGGCGGTCAGGCCGGTATAGCCGGCGCCCAGCACCGCAACGTCGGCCTGCACCTGCCCCTGCAACGAGGGCAGTGCGGGCGGTTCGGGCAGGCTGGCGGCATACCAGCTGGGCGGAAAGGCGGCGCTCACTGCAGGCCTCGCGGGTGCAGTGGGGCAGGGAAGAGCGGGGAAGGACGATCAGCATTCACCCGACTAGTTTCGCCGATGCATGACGGCGTGGCGTGATGGCACCGGCTTGCCGCGTGCGGTGAGCGACGGGTAACGTGTCGGCACGCCAAGGAGTGTCCCCATGCGCCGCCTGCCCTGGGTGGGCCTGCCCACCGACAGCACCGTGCTCGGCCATCACCGTTTCGCGGTGGCCGGCGAGAAGTACGTGCGCGCGCTGGCCGAGGCGGCCGAGATGACCCCGGTGGTGTTGCCCAGCCTGCAGCCACCGTTGCCGGCCAGTGACTGGCTGCTGGGGCTCGATGGCCTGCTGTTGACCGGCGCGGTCAGCAATATCGAACCGCAGCACTACGAGGGCGGCCGCAGCTGGCCGGGCAATCCGCATGATCCGGCCCGGGATGCCAATGCCTTCGCGCTGCTGCGCGAGGCGCTCTCGTTGGACCTGCCTGTCCTGGCGATCTGCCGCGGCTTCCAGGAACTGAACGTCGCACTGGGCGGCAGCCTGCATCCGCAGGTGCACGCGGTGCCTGGGCTGGCCGACCATCGCGAAGACCCGCAGGCACCGGTGGAGGTGCAGTATGGAGCGGCGCATGCGGTCACCCTGGCGGCCGATGGCTGGCTGGCGCAGTGGCACGGCAGCGACCGGGTGCAGGTCAATTCGGTGCACGGGCAGGGCATCGCCCGCCTGGCGCAGGGCCTGCAGGTCGAGGCCCGTGCCGATGACGGACTGGTCGAAGCGGCGCGCAGCCTGCACCATGGATTCGTGCTCGGCGTACAGTGGCACCCGGAGTGGCGCGTCATGCAGGCGCCGTTCTATCACGCTATTTTCCGTGCATTCGGCCAAGCTTGCCGGCGGCACCAACAGAACCGACTGGATTCCCGATGAGTTCCCGAACGCGCCCGCGCAAGACGGCCACGCCGCCCGCACCGCAGGAAAGCACCCTGCTGCGCTGGCTGAAGGAGCGGCGCATCACCGAAGTTGAATGCCTGGTGCCGGACATCACCGGCAACGCCCGCGGCAAGATCATTCCCGCCGACAAGTTCTCGCACGACTACGGCACGCGCCTGCCCGAGGGCATCTTCGCCACCACCGTCACGGGTGAGTTCCCCGACGACTACTACGAGCTGACCTCGCCGTCGGATTCGGACATGATGCTGCGGCCCGATCCGGACACCGTCCGCATGGTGCCATGGGCGGCCGATGCCACTGCGCAGGTCATCCACGATTGCTACACCAAGAACGGCGAGCCGCATGAGTTGGCGCCGCGCAACGTGCTGCGCCGCGTGCTGGCGGCCTACGCCGAACTGGGCCTGCGCCCGGTGGTGGCACCGGAGCTGGAGTTCTTCCTGGTGCAGAAGAACACCGACCCGGACTTCCCGCTGCTGCCCCCGGCCGGCCGTTCCGGGCGCCCGGAAACCGCGCGGCAGTCTTACTCGATCGATGCGGTCAACGAGTTCGACCCGATCCTCGACCTGATGTACGACTACGCCGATGCGATGAAGCTGGACGTGGACACGCTGATCCACGAATCGGGCGCGGCGCAGCTGGAAGTCAACTTCACCCACGCCGATGCGATGGACCTGGCCGACCAGGTGTTCCTGTTCAAGCGCACCATGCGCGAGGCGGCGATGCGCCACGGCGTCTATGCCACGTTCCTGGCCAAGCCGATGGAAAACGAGCCCGGCAGTGCCATGCACATCCACCAGAGCCTGGTGCGGGTGAGCGACGGCAGCAACGTGTTCGCCGGCGATACCGACGCCGAGGGCGAGTTCAGCCCGGTGTTCGGCCACTACCTGGGCGGCCTGCAGAAGTACGCGCCGCAGGCGATGGCGTTCTTCGCGCCGAACGTGAACTCCTACCGCCGGCTGGTGTTTGGCGAAGTCTCGCCCAGCAACGTGCACTGGGGCTTCGACAACCGCACCTGCGGCCTGCGCGTGCCGCTGGATACGCCGGAAAACATGCGGGTGGAGAGCCGGTTCGCCGGGTCCGATGCCAACCCCTACCTGGCGATGGCCGCGACCCTGGCCTGCGGCCTGCTCGGCATCCGCGAGCGGCTGGCACCGGATGCACCGGTGACCGGCAGCGCGAAGGAACTGGGCTACAACCTGCCGCGTTCACTGGGCGAGGCGCTGGACGGGCTGGAGCGGTGCAGCGAGCTGCAGGCGCTGCTGGGCGAGCGCTTCTGCCGGGCCTACATCTCGGTCAAACGCAAGGAATACGAGACCTTTTTCCGCGTCATCAGCTCGTGGGAGCGCGAGTTCCTGCTGCTGAACGTCTGAGCCTGCGGAATAGAAAAATCCGCCGCCGGGGGGTAGGCTGGCAGCCGTCGCCGGCCCCGCCGGCCCCCCTTCCCGCATTCTGGAGCACCCGATGAAGCTGCGTATCCTCACGCTCGGCCTGGCCTCCGCCATGCTCGCCGCCTGTGGCGGTGGCAACGGCGGCGCGCAGGACAGCCAGGTCCTGAACGTCTACAACTACAGCGATTACATCGCCGAGGACACCATTCCGACCTTCGAGAAGGAGAGCGGCATCAAGGTGACCTACGATGTGTTTGACAGTGACGAGATGGTCGAGACCAAGCTGCTGGCCGGCAACAGCGGCTACGACGTGGTGGTGCCGACCCTGAACTTCTTCGGTCGCCAGATCCAGGCCGGCGTGTTCCTGCCGCTGGACAAGAGCAAGATTCCGAACCTGGCCAATCTGGATCCGGCGGTGATGAAGCGCATCGCCACCCAGGATCCGGACAACCAGTACGGCGTGCCGTACATGATCGGCACCACCGGCATCGGCTACAACGTGGACATGCTGAAGCAGCGCTTCGGTGGCAGCACCGACATCGCCAACAGCTGGGACCTGGTGTTCAAGCCGGAGAACATCAGCAAGATGAAGGACTGCGGCGTGACCATCCTGGACACGCCGGCCGACATGATCCCGATCGCGCTGCATTACCTGGGCCTGGACCCGCACAGCGGCGACCCGGCCGAGCTGCAGAAGGCGGCCGACCTGCTGAAGTCGATCCGCCCGTACGTGCAGAATTTCCACTCCTCGCAGTACGTCGGCTCGCTGGCCAACGGCGGCACCTGCCTGGTGGTCGGCTGGTCCGGTGACATCATCCAGGCACGCGACCGCGCCGAGGAAGCCAGCAATGGCGTGCACGTGGCCTATTCGATCCCGAAGGAAGGTGCGCCGCAGTGGTTCGACATGCTGGCGATCCCGAAGGACGCCAAGCACCCGGAAGCGGCGTACCGGTTCATCAACTACCTGCTGGAACCGAAGGTCGCCGCGGCCAACACCAACTTCATCCACTACGCCAACCCGGTGCCGACCGCCACCCCGCTGGTGGACGAGGCGATCCGTACCGACCCGACCATCTATCCGCCGGCCGACGTGGCCGCGAAGATGTTCACCTACTCGATCAACACGCCGGAGACCGACAAGCTCTACACCCGGCTGTGGACCGAGGTGAAGACCGGGCGTTGAATCCGCCTGCGCGGCGCCGGGCATGACCGGCGCCCACCGCCAGGCGCATGTCGAAGGAGGCCGCAGGGCCTCCTTCTGCATATGTGCAGTCCGTGTCGCGGCGGCTTTCACTTCCCCTCGGCGCTGCATCCCCTACCGTCCCGTATGGCACTGACCACCGCCACGAGACGATGACCGAACAGCCCGCGCGCGACGACAGCGCCCACGACGACGACCGGCAGAAGGAACAGGACACGCCCTCTCCGCTGAAGAATCCCAGGGTGCGCTGGACGCTGGCGATCATCGGGCTGCTGGTCGCGGTGGCCCTGGTTGCCTGGCTGGTCTATCACCTCCTGGTCGGGCGCTACCTTCAGGACACCAACAACGCCTACCTGCAGGCCGACGCTGTTGCCGTGGCGCCGCGCATAAACGGCTACGTCACCGAGGTGCTGGTCAAGGACAACCAATGGGTAAAGGCGGGCGAGCCGCTGCTGCGCATCGACCCGCGCACCTACCGTGCCACCCTGGACCAGGCCGAAGCAGTGATCGCCGTCCGCGAAGCGGATATCGCGGCGGCAACCGCCGGCGTGCAGGGCCAGCAGTCCAGCCTGCTGCAGGCGCGCACCCAGCTCACGGCCGCGACCGCCTCACTGCGCTTCGCAAGATCCGAGCTGGCCCGTTTCACCCCCCTGGCCGCCAGCGGCGCAGACACCCACGAGCATGTGGAGAGCCTGCGCCACGACGTAGAGCGGGCGCAGGCCCAGTACGACGCCGCCAGGGCGCAGATCCAGGGCGTGCAGAGCCAGATCGACGCCAGCCAGGCGCAGCTGGAACAGGCACAGGCCGGCCTCAAGCAGGCACAGGCCGATGCCGCGCAGGCCCGGGTCGCATTCGAGGACACCGAACTGCGCGCGCGCATCGATGGCCGCATCGGCAACAAGACCGTGCAGGTCGGCCAGTTCGTCGCCGCGGGTACCCGCACGATGACCGTTGTCCCGGTCGCCTCGCTGTACCTGAGCGCCAACTTCAAGGAAACCCAGGTAGGCCTGATGCGGGCCGGGCAGCCGGCGGAGATCAAGGTCGATGCCCTGCCGGGTACCACCCTGCACGGTACGGTCGAGAGCATTTCGCCAGGCACCGGATCGCAGTTCGCGTTGCTGCCGCCACAGAATGCCACCGGCAACTTCACCAAGGTGGTGCAGCGGGTGCCGGTGCGCATCCGGGTCGACGCCGGTGCCGAAGCGCGCAAGGTGCTGGTGCCGGGCATGTCGGTGGAAGTGACCGTGGACACCCGCAGCGCCAAGGACGCGAGCAGGCGCACCCGCGATGAGGCCGAGGCCACGGCCGCACCCGTGCGATGAACGCCGCCGCCGCCCCTGCCGCCGCCGCCGAAGGCAAAGCCGACGCTGGCGCGTGGTTGGCCGTAGCCGCGGGCACGATCGGTTCGTTCATGGCCACGCTGGACATCTCCATCGTCAACGCGGCCCTGCCCACCATCCAGGGCGAGGTCGGCGCCAGCGGCACCGAAGGCACCTGGATTTCCACCGCCTTCCTGGTGTCGGAGATCGTGATGATCCCGCTCACCGGCTGGTTCGTGCGCACCCTGGGCCTGCGCACCTTCCTGCTGATCTGCGCGACGCTGTTCACCGCCTTCTCGGTGATGTGCGGGTTGGCCGACTCGCTGCCGATGATGATTGCCGGGCGGGTGGGGCAGGGATTCGCCGGTGGGGCCCTGATCCCCACGGCGCTGACCATCGTCGGCACGCGCCTGCCACCGAAGCAGCAGCCGCTGGGCACCGCGCTGTTCGGCATGACCGTCATCCTCGGGCCGGTGATCGGCCCGCTGCTGGGCGGCTGGCTGACCGAGAACGTGAGCTGGCATTACGCCTTCTTCATCAACGTGCCGATCTGCGCCGGGCTGGTGGCGCTGCTGCTGCTGGGACTCCCGCACGAAAGATCGGACTGGGGAGGCCTGCTGCGCGCTGACTGGCTGGGCATCGTCGGCATGACCGCCGGCCTGTCCGCGCTTACCGTGGTGCTGGAAGACGGGCAGCGCGAGCGCTGGTTCGAATCCACGCTGATCGTGGTGCTCACCGTGGTCTCTGTGGTGGGATTCGCCCTGCTGGCGCTTTCGCAATTCACCAGCAAGACCCCGGTGATCCGTCTCAACATCCTGTTCCAGCGCAGTTTCGGTGCGGTGTTCGTGATGGTGATGGCGGTGGGCATGATCCTGTTCGGGGTCATGTACATGATCCCGCAGTTCCTGGCGATCATCGCCGGCTACAACACCGAGCAGGCCGGCTACGTGCTGCTGCTGGCCGGTCTTCCAACCATCCTGCTGATGCCGTTCATGCCGAAGATGCTGGAAACGGTGGACGTTCGCATCATGGTGTTCGGCGGCATGCTGTGCTTTGCAGCGGCCTGCTTCGTCAACCTCGGTCTCACGCCGGACAGTGTCGGCCCGCATTTCATCGTCGGCCAGCTGCTGCAGGGCTGCGGGTTGGCGCTGGCAATGATGGCGCTGAACCAGGCGGCCATCACGTCGGTACCGCGCGAGTACACCAGTGATGCCTCGGGCCTGTTCAATGCCGCGCGCAACCTCGGCGGCTCGATCGGCCTGGCGATCATCTCGACCTTCCAGGAACGTCGCACGATCCTGCATGTCGATGCGATCGGCAGTAGTGTCACCGCGAATTCGCCGCTGGCCCAGGATGCGCTGCACGCCTATGGCCAGCAGCTGGGCGACGCGACCCAGGCGGCGGCGGTGCTGGCGCAGACGGTCCAGATGCAGGCGATGGTGATGGCCTACAACGACCTGTTCTGGATCTTCGGCCTGATCGTGGTACTGACCTTCCCGCTGGTTTTCCTGCTCAAGCCCCTGCCCAAGGGCGTTCCATTGGCGATGCACTGATGACTTCGACGACTCCGCCCCCGTTCGTTCGCGCGTGCCGGATGTGGCCGGCCGTGGTACCGCTGCTGCTGGCCGGCTGCACGCTCGGGCCGGATTACGTGCGGCCCGACCTTGCCGGCGGCGCTACCGCGCAGGCGGCGTTGCCACGTGCAGCGCAGGCTGGCGTGCAGCCTGCGGCGCCAGCGAGCCAATGGTGGCGCGCGCTCAACGATCCATTGCTGGACCAGCTGGTGGACGAGGCCCTGCGCAACAGCCCCAACCTGCGCGCCGCCCAGGCCAAGCTGCTGGCCTCGCGCTCACTGCAGCGCCAGCGCCGTGCCGAACAGCTGCCCAGCGTGGGCGCTGCGGCCGGCTACGCCAACATCAAGGCGCCGGATTCGATCGGGAACCGTGTGCGCAGCATCGGCGAGAACGTCGCCGGCGTTGCCGAGGCCAACGGTCGCCCGCAGGAAGCGGCGCAGCTGCGCCAGCAGTTCGCCGATACCGATCTGGATACCGAGTTGTACGTGGCCGGCTTCGATGCCAGCTGGGAGCTGGACCTGTTCGGCCGACGCCGCCGCGCAGTGGAGCAGGCCAGTGCCGAGGCCGGGGCCAACGCTGCGGCGCTGGCCGACGCACAGGTGCAGCTGGCCGCCGAACTGGCCCAGGTCTACCTGGGGTATCGCAGCAGCCGTGAGCGCATCGCCCTGGCCGAGGACAACCTGCGGGCGGCCCAGGAGAGCCTGCAGCTGACGCGCCAGCGCCGCCAGCGTGGCGCCGACTCGGACCTGCAGGTGGAACGCGCGCAGGCCGAGCTTGAGCAGCAGCAGGCGGCGCTGCCCACGCTGCAGGCCCAGGCCGACGAGGCGCGCGACCTGCTGGCGCTGATGGTGGGGCGCGAGCCGGGTGCGCTGGACGCGCGGCTGGCGGCGGATCAGCCGCTGCCGCAGCTGCCGGCCAGGGTGCCGGTGGATGATGCGCGCGCCCTGATCCAGCGCAGGCCCGATGTGCGCAAGGCCGAGCGCGAACTGGCCGCGTCGTCGGCACAGATCGGGCAGGCCCTCTCCGCCTACTTTCCGCAGGTGACGCTGCTGGGCAGCATCGGCGCCGGCGCCACCTCGGTATCCGATCTGGGACGGGATTCGGCGGCTACCGTCATCGCTCCGTTCCTGCGCTGGTCGCTGTTCGACTTCGGCGTGAACAAGGCACGGGTGGCGCAGGCCCGGGCGGGCAACCAGGCGCGCCTGGCCGCCTACGAGGGCACGGTACTGGCAGCGCTGCAGGATGCCAATACCGCGCTGGCGCGGTTTGGCGCCGCGCGGCAGCAGCTGCAGGCCAGCGGCCGTGCCGAGGCCTCTGCAGAGCGCGCGCTGGCCCTGATGCGGCAGCGACGCCAGGCCGGGGCCACCTCGCAGATCGACCTGCTGGACGTGCAGCGCCAGCGCCTGCAGGCCCAGGATGCCGCCGCCCAGGCCCGCCTGCAGGTGCTGGTGCGCTACGTGGCGCTGCAGAAGAGCCTGGGCCTGGGCTGGCAGGACGCGCCACCGGTGGCCGTGCGCTGAGACCCTTCGCCGGGGTCACCCTGGCAGCGGCGGGCCCGACCCGGTGGGCGCCGCGGCACGGTGCGCGCCGCCACAGCCCGTCATATCCCCTTCGGCCCCCGGCCGTTAGAATGACCGCCGCTGTCCACCGCCCGCTCCCGGAGCCCCCATGCCCGTTGAAGCCCAGCCGGTAGCCACCGTCGTCGACACGACCGGTGCGCCCGGCTATCTCTCCATTCGCGACCTGCGCAAGGAATTCGACGGTTTCGTCGCCGTCGACGACGTCAATCTGGACGTGCGCAAGGGCGAGATCTTCGCCCTGCTCGGTGGCTCCGGCAGTGGCAAGTCGACCCTGCTGCGCTGCCTGGGCGGCTTCGAGACGCCCACCAAGGGCAGCATCACCCTCGATGGCCAGCGCCTGGACGCACTACCGCCGTACCAGCGGCCGGTCAACATGATGTTCCAGTCCTATGCCCTGTTCCCGCACATGACGGTCGAGCAGAACATTGCCTTCGGCCTGAAGCAGGACGGCCTGGGCAAGGACGCGATCAGCAAGCGCGTGGGCGAGATGCTGGACCTGGTGCAGATGGGCCACCTGGGCAAGCGCAAGCCGCACCAGCTGTCCGGCGGCCAGCAGCAGCGCGTGGCGCTGGCGCGGTCGCTGGCCAAGGGGCCGAAGCTGCTGCTGCTGGACGAGCCGATGGGCGCACTGGACAAGAAGCTGCGCTCGCAGATGCAGCTGGAACTGGTCAGCATCATCGAATCGTCGGGCGTGACCTGCGTGATGGTCACCCACGACCAGGAAGAAGCGATGACCATGGCCACCCGCATCGCGGTGATGGATGCCGGCTGGATCCAGCAGGTCGGCAAGCCGGACGAGGTCTACGAGCAGCCGGCCAACCGCTTCGTTGCCGAGTTCATCGGTTCGGTCAATCTGTTCGATGGAGTGATCGACGAGGACCTGCCCGAGTATGTGACCGTGCGCTCGCCGCTGTTCCCGGCGCCGATCTACATCGCCCATGGCATCACCTGTTACGAAGGGCAGCCGGTCGCATTCGCGCTGCGCCCGGAAAAGGTGATGATCGGCAAGGACGAGCCGGAAGGGCATACCAACAAGGCCCAGGGCGTGATCGAGGACATCGCCTATTTCGGCAGCCATTCGGTCTACCACGTGCGCCTGCCCAGCGGTGCCAAGGTGCTGGCCAATTTCGCCAACTCGCAGCGCTGGGCCAGCGATGGCCTGACCTGGGGGGACAGCGTGTGGGTGCACTGGCGCGACAACGACGGCGTGGTGCTGACCTCATGAGCGTTGCCGGCCTGAAGCGCTGGCTGCCGGGGCTGCGTGCCACGGTGATCGGCATTCCGTACCTGTGGCTGCTGCTGTTCTTCGCGGTGCCGTTCCTGATCGTGCTGATGATCAGCTTCTCGCTCAGTCGGGTCGGCTCGCCGCCGTACACCTGGCTGCTGCAGTACGCGGACGGCGGCTTCTCCCTGAAGCTGAACCTGGAAAACTACCTGGCGCTGTTCCGCGATTCGATCTATGCGCAGGCCTTCCTCAGCTCGATCAGGATCGCGGCGATCTCCACCTTCCTGACCCTGCTGATCGGCTACCCGATGGCCTATGCCATCGCCCGCCTGTCGCCGGCCGCACGCAACGTGGCGATGATGCTGGTGGTGCTGCCGTCGTGGACCTCGTTCCTGATCCGCGTGTACGCGTGGAAGGCGATCCTGGACCGCAATGGCCTGCTCGACCAGTTCCTGCAGTTCACTGGCCTGCAGACGCTGATGACGTCGATGGGGCTGCCGAAACTGCAGCTGATCGATACGCCGACGGCCGCCTACATCGGCATCGTCTACTGCTACCTGCCGTTCATGGTACTGCCGCTGTACGCCAACCTGGTCAAGCATGACCACCGCCTGCTGGAAGCGGCCTACGACCTCGGCGCCAAGCCGTGGCAGGCGTTCCTGCGCATCACCTTGCCGCTGTCCAGGGCCGGCATCATCGCCGGCTGCATGCTGGTGATGATCCCGGCGGTGGGTGAGTTCGTGATCCCGGAAATGCTCGGTGGTTCGGAGACGCTGATGGTCGGCCGCCAGCTGTGGAACGAGTTCTTCAACAACCGCAACTGGCCGGGCGCCTCGGCGATGGCGGTGGCGATGATCCTGTTGCTGCTGGTGCCGATCCTGCTGTTCAACCGTTCCCAGCAGCGCCTGCTGGAAGGGAAGCAGGCATGAGCCCGCGTACCGCCAAGGGCCTGGGCCTGGGCGTGCTGCTGCTCGGCTTCGCCTTCCTGTACCTGCCGATCCTGCTGTTGATGTTCTATTCGTTCAACAGTTCGCGGCTGGCGATGGTCTGGGCCGGGTTCTCCACCCGTGCCTACAGCGACCTGTTCGCCGACCGTGCGCTGATGGATGCGATGTGGACCAGCCTGGTGGTGGCGTTCTGGACCGCCTGCACCGCCACCGTGCTGGGCACGCTGGCGGCGATGGTGATGACCCGTTTCAAGCGTTTCCGGGGCAAGCCGCTGTTCGGTGCGCTGGTCACCGCGCCGCTGGTGATGCCGGATGTGATCCTGGGCTTCTCGCTGATGGCGCTGCTGGCCTCGATGGGCGCGATTCCCGGCTTCCCCGCGCGTGGCCTGGCCACCATCTGGATCGCACACGTGACCTTCACCCTGTGCTTCGTCACCGTGGTGGTGTCCTCGCGCCTGCAGGAAATGGACCTGTCGCTGGAAGAAGCGGCGATGGACCTCGGTGCCAGCCGGCTGACCGTATTCACCCGCATCACCCTGCCGATCATCGCGCCGGCTCTGGTGGCGGGCTGGCTGCTGGCCTTCACGCTGTCGCTGGATGACGTGGTGGTCGCCAGTTTCGTGGCCACGCCGGGCTCGACCACGCTGCCGATGAAAGTGTTCGCCTCGGTGCGCATGGGCATCAGCCCGAAGATCAACGCGTTGGCCACGCTGCTGGTGTCGGCCGTGTCGATCGCTGCAGTGATCGGCTGGTACATCAACGCCCGCGCCGAGAAGCGGCGCCAGCGTGACCTGCAGCTGGCACGGCAGGACAACGGCTGAGCACACGGTCTGTCGACAGCGCCGGCAACATCCGGCTCACGGCCGGCGGCGCACAATGGGGGTCACTTTGATGGAGACCCCCCATGACCGTCGAGATCATCGACCCGGCCACCGGCCAGGTGACCTACCGCCATGAACTGATGGGCGCTGCTGACATCGAGCAGCGCCTGCAGGCCGCCGCCGATGCGTTCCCCGGTTGGGCCGAGCGTTCGCTGCAGGAACGCGGCGCGATCCTGCGCCAGATCGCGGCGCAGTTGCGCACGCGCCGCGACGACCTGCAGCAGGCGATGACCCATGAGATGGGCAAGCTCAAGGCCGAAGCGCTGGCCGAAGTCGACAAATGTGCGGCCGCCTGCGAGTACTACGCGGACCACGCGGCCGACTATCTGAAGCCGCAGCTGATCGACACCGAAGCCCAGCGCAGCTACGTGCGCTACGAGCCGATCGGCTGCGTGTTCGCGGTGATGCCGTGGAATTTCCCGATCTGGCAGGTATTCCGATTCCTTGCACCGGCCTTGATGGCCGGCAACGTGGCGCTGCTCAAGCACGCCAGCAACGTGCCGCAGTGCGCTGATCTGATCCTGGCCGTGTGCCGTGATGGAGGACTGCCGGAGGGCGTATTCGACGTGCTGCACATCGACAACGACCAGGCGGCCGAGGTGCTGCGCGACGTGCGGGTGAAGGCGGTGACGCTGACCGGCAGCGAGCGGGCAGGGCGCTCGATCGCGGCCAATGCCGGTGGCCAGCTGAAGAAGTCGGTGATGGAGCTGGGCGGCAGCGATGCCTTCGTGGTGCTCGATGACGCCGACCTGGACAGGACCGTGGCCGCGGCGGTGAAGTCGCGCTTCGACAACAGCGGGCAGACCTGCATTGCCGCCAAGCGTTTCATCGTGGTCGAAGCGGTCGCCGATGAGTTCACCCGGCGCTTTGTCGAAGCGGCCGGCCAGCGCCAGTACGGCGACCCGGACGAGCGTGGTACCACGCTGGCGCCGATGGCCCGTGCCGACCTGCGCGATGAACTGCACAAGCAGGTGCAGGCCAGCGTGGCCAAGGGCGCGCGGGTGCGGGTCGGTGGCGAGCCGATCGCCGGCACGCATGCAGGCTATCCGGCCACCGTGCTCGACCAGGTCGGCCCAGGCATGCCGGCCTACGACGAGGAACTGTTCGGGCCGGTGGCTGCGGTGATCCGGGTCGCCGACGAGGCCGAGGCACTGCGCGTGGCCAACGACACCCGCTTCGGCCTGGGCGGCAGCGTGTGGACGCGCGACCCGGTGCGCGGCGAAGCGTTCGCGCAGCGCATGGAGTGCGGCGCCGCGTTCGTCAACGCCATCGTCAAGAGCGACGCCCGGCTGCCGTTCGGCGGCAGCAAACAGTCCGGCTTCGGCCGGGAACTGGCCGACCACGGCATCCACGAGTTCATGAACATCAAGACCGTCTACGTGGCTTGATGCCGAAGGGTAGTGCCGGCCGCTGGCCGGCATTGCCCCGATTGCCGGCCAGCGCCCGGCGCTACCAGCAGCGGGTCACAACCACTTCGCGCGCTTGAACAACCGGTACAGGCCCACGCACACGCCGCCCACGCCGACAATCATCAGCGGATATGACCACGGCTGGCTCAGCTCCGGCATGTGGCTGAAGTTCATGCCATACCAGCTGGTGATCAGCGTCGGCGCCGCCAGCAGCGCGGCCCAGGCGCCGAGGCGCTTGACCGTCTCGCCCTGCGCCAGCGTCACCAGCGACAGGTTGACGCTGAGCGCGGTGCCGAGCATCTCGCGCAGGGTGTCGATCACATCGCTGATGCGCACCGCGTGGTCGTGCACGTCACGGATATACAGCTTCACTTCGTCGGGGATCAACTCGCCCTGGTAGCGGCGCAGCTGCGCCAGTACGTCCTGCAGCGGTGCCACCGCCATCCGCATCTTGTTCAGTTCGCGCTTGAGCTCGTACAGCCGCACCACGGTGCTGCGCTTGTAGTTCTCGGCGAAGATGTCCTTTTCCAGCAGGTCCAGGGTGTCGCGGAAGCGGTGCACGATCGGCAGGTAGTTGTCGACCACGAAGTCGGTCACTGCGTAGAGGCAGTACGACGGGCCCATCTTCAGCAGCTGCGGCTCACGCTCGACCCGCGCCCGCACCGGCGCGTACGACAGCGAGGCGCCGTGGCGCACCGTCACCAGGAAGCGCGGGCCGAGGAAGGCATGGGTTTCGCCATACTGGATGCGCTCGTCGACCATCTGCGCGGTGGTCACCACCACGAACATCGAATTGCCGTAGGTCTCGACCTTGGGCCGCTGGTGCGCGTTGCGCGCGTCCTCGATGGCCAGGTCGTGCAGGCAGAATTCTTCCTGCAGCTTCAGCAGTACATCGTCGTTGGGATCGTACAGGCCGACCCAGACAAAGCCGTTGCCACTGGCAATGACGTCGCTGATGGCATCCAGGCCGATGTCGTGGCGCTTGCCCTCGTCATCGTAGTGGACGCAGTTGATGACGCAGGCGGGGTTGGCCGAAGCCGGGGCGGAAGCGGAGGCGGGCAATGACATGCCCGCCATCGTGCGTCAGCGCCGTGTTTCGGACAAGTGAGGACGGCGCCCCAGCACCCACGCCAGCGCCGCGTGCACCGGCAGCAGCAGCACGATCCACTGTACGTTGTACTGCGCCTGCAGGCTCAGCCAGTGCAGTACCAGTGCCGCCACGGCCTGTACCGCCAGCAGCCACAGCACGACCCTGAACATGCGGCCCGGCACGCGCCGGCGCAGCAGTGCGATCGCGCCCGGAAGCAGCAGCACGGCCAGCGGCGAAAGCAGCAGCAGGTTGCGGTTGGCCCAGGCGGCGTAGTGGGTACTGAAGCCCCACAGGAACACCAGCAGGCTGCCAGCGATGGCACACAGCAGCCAGAACGGCAGGGCCAGCCCGGCCAGCAGGCGCGGGCGGTTGCGCAGCGCCAGCACGCCGCCGGCCACGACCAGCCCCAGCAGCAGCCACGGCCACCAGCGGCGCGCGAATTCCTTCGGCTCCGGATCGATGCGGTGCGGCAGCAGTTCCTGTTCGGACTGTACCAGCGGCCGGCCGTCGCTGTTGCGTGCCTGGCGCAGCGCGTCGGCCAGGCGCATCGGCACGAAGGCTTCCTGCCAGCGCGACAGCGGCTGGTCTGCGAACGGCCCGAGGCCGACATCGAAGCCCAGCCACATCCACGGCGCCGGCGAGGCCAGGCGCACCGATTCACTGCGGTAGGTATTGCCGCGCGAGCGCCCCGACAGCTGCGACTGCAGGCCGCCGCCCAGCGCCTTGTCCACCGTGTCGCGCACCATCGTGGCGCAGTTGGCGGTGTAGTAGTCGTAGTGGTAGCGCGCGTTTTCCGGCTTGGCCCGTTCGGCCAGGTCGGCGGCCAGCGCACGCGCCTGGTCCGGGCGCAGGTCCAGCCACTGCACGCTGGCACCGCGGCCGGTCTCGTCGTAGTACGACAGGTCCTGCTGCAGCGGCAGCGCCACCAGGTAATACATCATGTCGCCGCGCACGAAGCGGCTGATGAAATCGTCCTCGGACGGATCGAAGTAGCCGAAGTTGTATGAGGTCGCTTGGCCGCTGAGCGGATCGATCACCACGATGGCATCGTGGCCAAAGCGCTCGAAGAACACCGTGCCCGGCTGCATGGTCACCACGCCGATGCGCGGGGCCGCAGCCTCGGCGCCGGCGGCGGCAGGCGCGGGCGTGCTCGCCGCCGGCTGCGCGAAGGCAGCCAGCGGCAGGACCATGGCCAGCACGCACAGTGCCAGCCACATCGTCAGGCGGAGTGCCAGGACGGGGCCGCCGCGCTTCAAGCGTCGTCCTGCGCGTCCGGCGGCAGCACGGTCACGTGGAAGGCCTGCACCCGGCGCGCATCGGCGCGGGCCACGCGGAACATGAAGCGGTCCAGGGCCAGCTCATCGCCGACTTCCGGCAGATGGCCCACGGCCTCGGTGACCAGGCCGCCGATGGTGTCGTAGTCCTCGTCGGAGAACGTGGCGCCGAAACGCTCGTTGAAGTCGCCGATCGGGGTCAGTGCGTCGACCACGTACTGGCCGTCGGACTGGATGGCGATCTGCGCTGACGGATCCTCGGCCTCGTCATGCTCGTCGTCGATCTCGCCGACGATCTGTTCCAGCACGTCCTCGATGGTGACCAGGCCGGCGACACCGCCGTACTCGTCGACCACGATGGCCATGTGGTTGCGTGACAGGCGGAACTCCTTCAGCAGCACGTTGAGCTTCTTCGCCTCCGGGATCAGCACCGCCGGGCGCAGCAGCTCGCGCACGTTGGCCGGGCCGTTGTCGGCGACCACGCCGCGCAGCAGGTCCTTGGCCAGCAGGATGCCAAGGATGTCGTCCTTGTTCTCGCCGTGCACCGGGAAGCGCGAATGGCCGGATTCGACCACCTGCTTCATCAGTTCCAGGAACGGCGCTTCGACCGGCAGCGAAACCATCTGCGAGCGCGAGATCATCACGTCGCCCACGGTCAGCTCGGCCACCGCAATGGCGCCTTCCATCATCTTCAGGGTATCGGCGGCGATCAGACCCTCTTCCTGCGCGGTGTGCAGGACAGCGACCAGCTCGTCGCGGGTATGGGGTTCGCCGGAGAAGGCGGAGGTCAGGCGTTCAAGCCAGCCGCGCTTCTTTTCACTGGGCTCCTGTGCGGAGCTACTACTGTCGTCTTCTGACATCTCTGGAAAAAGGGCACCCGGCAAGCCGGGCGATGGCCCAAGTCTAGCAGGATGTGGCGCCCTGTCAGCGACCGTCGCTGCCCGGCCCGGTGATCGGTGGCGGGGCCAGTTCAGGCCGGGCGGGGGCCTCTTCCTCGGGCAGGTCCAGGCTGTAGGTACAGCCAGCCAGGGTCTTGCCCGGATGGGAGGCCACGGTAGAGACGCTGAGGATGATCGATTCGATCTGGGCCTCGCCGGTCTTCGGGTCGGTCACGTCCCGGCTGACCAGCTCGCGGCCGGCCATGAACTTGCCGTCCTGGTCGTAGCCGGTCTCCAGCCCCAGCTGCCTGGCCAGTGGCCGCGGATCGGCCTGGTCGAGGATGGCCATGACGCTGGACCCGGCCACGGCGACCCGTTCGGTGCGGGCGCCGAACACGCTGATCGGCTGGGCCAGGCGGTACTCGCTCATGAACTGGTTGCCCTGCGGCAGCGGCTGCAGGCCCTGGGCCACGGCCTTCAGCGGATCAGCCAGCAGGGGCGCCAGCGCGGCCTGCTCGGCCACGCCCTGGCGGCACTCGATCAGGGCGGGCAGGTCCAGGCTGGAGGCGAAAGCGGATGGGGCCGCAAGGACATACAGCAGAGGCAGGCAGCAGCGCAGCGACACGGGCGGATTCCGTAGACGGAGGTCTGCCATCATAGCCGCGGCGAGCGCCTGAACGGCCCGGTGAGAAGGCGCAGGAAACCGGTCGCCGCCCGCCGCACGACCATCAGTGAGAGGGTCAGCACGACCGCAAGCATGGTGATCTGCATCGATTGCCCCGCGATGCGCGCCACCGCCGGCCACAGGCCCGGGCTGGTCAGCCAGGGCATCAGTTCCGACGCTGTTGTCCTCGCTACTTTCATGTAGATCACGGCCAGCGCGAACAGCACCAGCAGCGAGGTGCGGCTCGCATGGAAGAACGGAAGCGTGTTGACCGGACGGCCAAGCCGCTGCTGCAGCACCGTCCGCCACAGCACCGGCAGGGTCGCAGCGCCGACCAGTATCAGCATCATCGACGTTTCCCAGAGCCCGGGCGGGTGGGCGGGTTCCGGTCTATCCGTGAGGTGGGGGCCGATCAAGCCGACCGCCAGCCCGACCAGCAGACACGAGGGCGAGAGCAGGGCCAGGCTGCGCAGCAGCCAGTGCCTACCGCCGGCGGGCCGAGCAATGATGCGGCGCACGGCATAAGTGCCAAGCAGCAGCAAAACGGCGAATAGGCCCAGGCCGATCGTAAACGCCATCAAGTCATTTTCCGAGGTCATCCATGGTTCCCTGCGCCCGATGCCGGGGGCAAACAATAGCGCGCCGCGCGGACCGGCGCCTACGGGCCGGCTGGATCAGGGCGACCGCTGCTGCGATGTCGCAGGGTACCAGCGCAGCCTGACCGGGTAGCCCAGTTGCATCTGCAGGCGGTCGCGCACGGCGATTGTCGTCGCGCGGTTCGCTGGTTCCCGCAGCTCCACCTCCAGCTCCCCGGTCATGACATCCAGGCGGTAGCCGAACAGGTCCGGCAGCTGGGCCCGCAGCCAGTCCTGCTGTGCGTGCAGGCGGCGCCTCATCTCCACTTCGGTCATCGCGGCGCCAGTGACGTAGTGCACGTGTTGCGGGCCAGCCGCCCCTGGATGTGTCTCATCGGCCGCGGGTACGGCGCCGGTCAATCGCACCACGACGTTCCAGCCCGTTGCGTTGTCCACCCAGATACCGGCCAGGCGTGCCGCGTGTCGCGCTTCCAGGCGCTCGATCAGCGCCCGTTGTTGGGCAGTGGCGACGATATTGCGAGTGTCGCGCTCGCTGCTGCCGAAGAACGCCCTTAGTTCGGCGATCTTTGCGGCGATGTCAGCCTCGCTGTCGCTGGCGGGGAACGGTGAGGGACGGTCAGGATCGGGCATCAGGCCTGCCCCGGACTGCAGCAGCGCGGCAAGCACAAGTGCGGGCAGGGTCATGCTGCGCTCCTCTTCCGTGAGTGCGTGGGCTCGGAACAGAGCCCGACGTCAGCGCTCGCCGGCGTAGGGATCGGCGATGCCGAGCTCGGCCAGGATCTCACGCTCCAGCTGCTCCATCGCGTCGGCTTCCTTGTCGTCCTCGTGGTCCCAGCCGAGCAGGTGCAGTACGCCGTGTACGGTCAGGTGCGCGTAGTGGGCGTTGAGCGCCTTGCCCTGTTCTTCGGCCTCGCGGGCGACCACCGGTGCGCAGATCACCAGGTCACCCAGCAGCGGAAACTTGACACCCTTGGGCAGGCCTTCGGGCACTTCGGCCGGGAAGCTGAGCACGTTGGTCGCGTAGTCCTTGCCGCGGTAATGGCGGTTCAGTGACTGCCCTTCCTTGGCATCGACCACGCGGATGGCCAGGTCGGCTTCGCGGATGCGGCCTTTCAGCGCAGCGGCCACCCACTTGCGGAAGCTGACTGCCGCCGGCAGGCCGGTACGCGGCAGGGCATAACTGACGGCGACGTCCAGTCGCACGGGACCACGGGTCATGGAGTTGCTCCAGGTTGGATCTGATGCAGGTCGCGGCGGTCATAGGCGCTGACGATACGCGCCACCAGCGGGTGGCGGACCACGTCGCGCGATTCGAAGAAGGTGAAGCTGACACCTTCGACGTCGCGCAGCACATCGATGGCGTCGCGCAGGCCGGATTTCACGTGCTTGGGCAGGTCGGTCTGGGTCAGGTCGCCGGTGACCACGGCGGTGGAGCCGTAGCCCAGGCGGGTCAGGAACATCTTCATCTGCTCGATGGTGGTGTTCTGCGCTTCGTCCAGGATCACGAAGGCATCGTTGAGCGTGCGGCCGCGCATGTAGGCCAGCGGCGCGATCTCGATGACGTTCTTTTCCAGCAGCTTGACCACCTTCTCCACGCCCATCATCTCGTACAGGGCGTCGTACAGCGGTCGCAGGTAGGGGTCGACCTTCTGGCTCAGGTCGCCGGGCAGGAAGCCCAGCTTCTCGCCGGCTTCCACCGCCGGGCGCACCAGGATCAAGCGCTGTACCCGTGATTCGTTCAGCGCTTCGACCGCGCTGGCCACGGCCAGGAAGGTCTTGCCGGTGCCGGCCGGGCCGATGCCGAAGTTGATGTCATGGGTGGCGATCTGGTGCAGGTAGCGGGCCTGGTTGGCGCCACGGCCACGCACGGTACCGCGCTTGACCTTGATCGCCACCTCCTGTGCCTCGTACGAGCGTTCGGCGATCTGTTCGACATTGGCCTGCGCCAGGCGCAGGTGGATGGCATGGTTGTCGAAGACAGTCTCGCCGGCTTCGGCGTACAGCGCCTCGACCAGCTTCTGCGCCTCGACGATTGCCTCGCCGGGCCCGCTGATACGGAACACGAAGCCACGATTGGCGATCTCCACACCGAGCTTCAGCTCGATCTGGCGCAGATGGCCATCGAAGGGGCCGCACAGGTTGGCCAGCCGCTCGTTGTCTTCCGGCGACAGGCTGAAGTCTCGATGCTCGATGCTTTTCATTGCTTGGGGTGGGGCGGGTTCGCCGTCCACCGCGATGGACTCGGGATGACAAGGTTACGCGCGTGCAGGGCAAGCGGCCAGCGTGCGCATCGGAACAGTGTGGCACCACGCGGTTTTCCACACCCGGTGTGGACCGCGGCTGCGGAAAGCTGTGGATAGTCCTTCGCAGCGCTTGTGCCACAAGGGAGATGATGTCGTGGTGAAAATATGGCCAGGCGCCAGCGGGTTTTCCACATGCGATGTGGACGGCGGTGCAACGAACCTGTGGATAGATGGGGCCGAGCCTTGTGGCACGAGGCCTGGCGCTACGTGGTGAAAAAACCGTCAGGGCTGATCGGGATCATTGCGGGTGCACGGGCGGCATGGCACCGTGGCGCTGTCGCGGGAGGGGATGGCATGGGCATCGGCAAGCGGATGCGTGGCGCCGGACTGGCGGGCCTCGGCCTGCTGGCCGGGTGCGGCCAGGCGCCGCCGGTTGCACTGGGTACGCTGGAATGGGACCGGATCACGGTGCCTGCGCCGGCGGCCGAGGTGATCTCCTCGGTGGAGGTGCGCGAGGGCCAGCAGGTCAAGGCCGGGGCCGTGCTGATGCAGCTTGATTCGGCCCGCGGCGATGCGCAGTTCGCCGCAGCACAGGCCGACACGGCGCGCGCGCAGGCGCAGCTGGA
The DNA here is from genome assembly GCF_059371235.1 of Stenotrophomonas sp. YJH_SMC_29. Lineage (NCBI taxonomy): Bacteria > Pseudomonadati > Pseudomonadota > Gammaproteobacteria > Lysobacterales > Lysobacteraceae > Stenotrophomonas > Stenotrophomonas sp. YJH_SMC_29. The sequence goes on from NZ_JCAFUK010000008.1 coordinate 163,073, forward strand.
AGAACTGAGGATCGGCCCGCGCCCGGAACAGATCGCGCAGGCCCAGGCGCAGCTGGCCGCGCTGCGAGCGCAGTCCGCCGAGGCCAGCGCGTACTACCGTCGGGTGCAGCCGCTGGCACGCCAGCGCCTGATCGCCGCTGCCGAACTGGACCGCGCACGCGCCGCCGCCGGCAATGCCGAGGCCAGCGTACGGGCTGCCGAGCAGGCATGGCTGGAGCGGGTGCACGGCAGCCGCGCGCAGGACATCGCCCAGGGCCAGGCGACCGCCGATGCCGCGCAGGCGCAGCAGGTGTTGCAGGGGGTCAACCTGCAGAAGCTGCAGCTGCGCGCGCCGCGTGATGGCACGGTCGATGCCTTGCCCTACCGGCAGGGTGACCAGGCGCCGGTCGGTGCGCCGCTGGTGGTGATGCTGGTGGGCGAGCGCCCCCATGCGCGCGTCTACCTGCCGCAGCCGCTGCGGCTGCAGGTCAAGGTCGGGCAGGCCGCGCAGATACAGCTGGAGGGGGGAAGCACCGTACTCAAGGGACATGTGCGCGCGATCCGCAGCGAGCCTTCATTCACCCCCTACTACGCATTGACTGGCGATGACGTGGAGCGCCTGAGCTACCTCGCCGAGATCGAGGTGGATGCAGCCGCCGACATCCAGGCGCTGCCGGCCGGGGTACCGGTCCAGGTGCGCTTCTGAACACCGGCGGCGACATCGCGGTGCACGCGCGGGGCCTGACCCGCCGCTTCGGTGACCTGCTGGCCGTGGACAACGTCGACCTGAGCGTGCCGCGCGGGCAGGTGTACGGCTTCCTGGGGCCGAACGGATCCGGAAAGTCGACCACCATCCGCATGCTGTGCGGGCTGCTGGAGCCGAGTGCTGGGCGGATCGAGGTGCTGGGCCTGTCCGTGCCGGAGCAGGCGGAAGCACTGCGCCGCCGGATCGGCTACATGACCCAGCGCTTCTCGTTGTACGAAGACCTGTCGGTGCGCGAAAACCTGGAGTTCCTCGCTGCGATCCAGGATCTGCCGCGCGTGCAGGCCCGGCAGCGGGTGGAGGCGCTGCTGCAGCAGTACCGGTTGCACGACCGTCAGCCCCAGCTGGCCGGTACCCTCAGCGGTGGCCAGAAGCAGCGCCTGGCCTTGGCCGGTGCGGTGGTGCATTCGCCCGAGCTGCTGTTCCTGGACGAGCCGACCAGCGCGGTCGATCCGGAATCGCGCCGCGATTTCTGGGAGGCCCTGTTCGAACTGGCCGACGCCGGCACCACGGTGCTGGTGTCGACCCATTACATGGACGAAGCCGAGCGCTGCCACCGGCTGGCGATCCTGGATCGCGGCGCGCTGGTGGCCGATGGCACGCCGGCTGAGCTGTGCGCGCGGTTGCAAGGGCGCACGCTGCAGGTCACCGCGTCGCAGCCGCGCCTGGCCAGCCGCGCACTGGCCGATCTGCCCGGTGTGCTCAGCGTGGCGCAGATCGGTACCCATCTGCGCGTGCTGTGCAATGAGGGAGCGGCGGACATCGCGGTGCTGGGCCGTGCGCTGGCCAACGCTGACCCGCAGGCCCGCATCGAGACGGTGGCGCCGAACCTTGAAGACGTGTTCGTGGCGGCCACCCGTGGTCGCGGCCGGGAGCCGGCGGCATGAACCTGCGCCGGCTGTGGGCGATCATGCTCAAGGAGTTGCGGCAATTGCGCCGCGACCGCATCACGCTGGCGATGATCGTCGGCATCCCGGTGATGCAGCTGCTGCTGTTCGGGTATGCGATCAATCTCAACCTGCGCCACCTGGATGCGGGTGTCGCCGACCAGGCCAACAGCGCCGCTTCGCGCGCGCTGGTGCAGGACATGGTGGCCACCGGCGTGATCACGCCGCGCAGCGAGGCCTACACACCGGACCAGCTGATGCAGGCGCTGCGCCGCGGCGAGATCAGTGTCGGCATCGTGGTGCCGGCCGACTTCGAGCGTCGCCGCTTCGACGGTCGCGAAGCAGTGCAGGTGTTGGTCGATGGCAGCGACACCGTGGTGCAGAGCGCGGCGATCCAGCTGGCGCAGGTGCCGCTGGACACGCGCCCGACCAGCAACACGCGGCCACTGCGCGAAGGCAGCATCGCCAGTGGTCCAATCAGCGTGACCAGCTTCTACAACCCGCAGCGGCGTTCGGCGGTGAACATCGTGCCGGGCCTGATCGGGGTGATCCTGACCATGACCCTGGTGATGTTCACCGCGGTGGCGGTGGTGCGTGAACGCGAGCGCGGCAACATGGAGCTGCTGATCGCCACGCCGGTGTCACGCAGCGAACTGATGGTCGGCAAGGTGCTGCCCTATGCAGCCATCGGCCTGCTGCAGACCACGCTGGTGCTGGTGCTGGGCACCTGGCTGTTCCAGGTGCCCATTCGCGGCAGCCTGCTGGACATCTATCTGGCCGCGGTACTGCTGGTGCTGGCCAACCTGGCGCTGGGGCTGTTGATCTCCACGCGCGCGCGCTCGCAGTTCCAGGCCATGCAGATGACCTTGTTCCTGTTCCTGCCGTCGATCCTGCTGTCGGGCTTCATGTTCCCGTTCGCGGGCATGCCGCGGCCGGTGCAGTGGCTGGCCGAAGTGCTGCCGCTGACCCACTTCCTGCGCCTGGTGCGCGGCATCATGCTGCGCGGCGCCCCGTTGTGGGAGCTGTGGCCGGATGCACTGGCGCTGCTGGCCTTCATCGGGGTGATGATGACCCTGGCGATCCTGCGTTTCCGCAAACGCCTGGATTGAAGGCAGGGGGTCGGATCCCCGCAGGGGCTCCGATCCCCTTTACCGGGGACTTATTCCGCCACCACGCGCCCGCGCAGCGAGTTGGTCAGCGCCTCGGTGATCAGGACATCCACGAACTGGCCGATCAACCGCGCGGGCGCCGGGAAATTCACCGACCGCATGTTCTCGGTCTTGCCGGTCAGCTCGTTCGGATTCTTGCGCGACGGCCCCTCCACCAGCACGGCCTGCACGGTGCCGACCATCTTCTCGGAGATGCCGGCGGCATGGGCGTTGATGCGCTCCTGCAGGCGCGACAGGCGCGCGTGCTTTTCGGCATCGCTGATCGTGTCCTCCAGGTCCGCGGCCGGCGTGCCCGGGCGCCGTGAATAGATGAACGAGAAGCTGTGGTCGAAGCCGATGTCCTCGATCAGCTTCATGGTCTTTTCGAAATCGGCGTCGGTCTCGCCGGGGAAGCCGACGATGAAGTCCGAGCTGATCGAGATGTCCGGGCGCACCGCGCGCAGCTTGCGGATCTTCGACTTGAATTCCAGTGCGGTGTACCCACGCTTCATCGCCGACAGCACGCGGTCGCTGCCGGCCTGCACCGGCAGGTGCAGGAAGTTGGCCAGCTGCGGGACGTCGCGGAACGCGTCGATCAGCGAGTCGCTGAACTCCAGCGGGTGCGAGGTGGTGAAGCGGATGCGGCCGACCCCATCGATCTCGGCGATGGTACGGATCAGCAGGCCGAGGTCGGCGAACTCACCGTCACCATAGGGCCCGCGATACGCGTTGACGTTCTGCCCGAGCAGGTTGATCTCGCGCACGCCCTGTGCGGCCAGCTGCGCCACTTCCACCACCACGTCCTCGAACGGGCGGCTGACTTCGGTGCCGCGGGTGTAGGGCACCACGCAGAACGAACAGTACTTGGAACAGCCTTCCATGATCGACACGAATGCCGAGGGACCTTCGGCGCGCGGCTCGGGCAGGCGATCGAACTTCTCGATCTCGGGGAAACTGATGTCGACCTGCGGGCGCTTCTGCTCGCGACGTGCACGGATCAGCTCCGGCAGGCGATGCAGGGTCTGCGGGCCGAACACCAGGTCCACGAACGGCGCGCGCTTGATGATCGCTTCGCCTTCCTGCGAGGCGACGCAGCCGCCGACGCCGATGATGACTTCGCGGCCCTTGTTCTTCAGGCCCTTCCACACGCCCAGCTGGCTGAACACCTTCTCCTGCGCCTTCTCGCGGATGGAGCAGGTGTTGACCAGGATGACGTCGGCGTCGTCCGGGCTGTCGGTCAGTTCCAGGCCATCGCTGGCGGCAAGCACGTCGGCCATCTTGGCCGAGTCGTACTCGTTCATCTGGCAACCGTGGGTCTTGATGTACAGCTTGCCCTTGACCTGGTCGGGCTTGCGCGGACCAGCGGGCAGGGCAACGAGCGGGGTACCGTCCGGCGTGGCGGGCGGAAAGACGTCTGGCGTCCCGGTCATGGCGCTTAATCCATTCGGGTGGCGGGAAAGCGGGCAATTCTACCCGCATCCCGGCGCGTGCGCCGGCCCGGTAGAGCCAGGCCATGCCTGGCTGCATTCCGTACCGCAGGCGCCGCGAACGGGTTCATCCACGCATGGCGCGGATCTACTGCAACCGCGCTTACGCCGCCGCCAGCTCCGCATCGATCTGCCGCGAACGGTCGAAGGCGGTCATCGCGCTCATCCGTGCAATGTAATCGGCCGTGGCCGGCGCCGGCTGTACCAAGCCGAAGGCCGTGGTCCAGGCCAGCGCATTGCCCCACAGCACGTCGGCGGCGCTCATCGTCTCGCCGAGCAGGTACGGGCCCTGCGCCAGCTGGGCCTCGACCACCTGCAGCACGGTCTCCGCATCGTTGTACGGCGACATCAGGCGCGGTGGCGGCTCGCGATGCATCGCCTTGTCGATCATCGCCGGCTCGAAACAGGCGCCATAGAAGGCCATCCAGCGCAGGTAGGGCCCGCGCAGGGCGTCGCCGATCGGCGGCGCCAGCCCGGCTTCCGGATACAGGTCGGCCAGGTACAGATAAATGGCCACCTGTTCGGTCACCAGCGCGCCGTTGTGGACGATGGCCGGCACCTTGCCCATCGGGTTGATGGCCAGATAGGCCGGGGCCAGGTTGGCGCCAGCCTTCAGGTCCAGCACCTGCATGCGGTAGTCGGCACCCAGCGCTTCGAGCAGGGCCACCGCGCCGCTCGAGCGGGAACGGGCGGCGTGGTACAGGGTGATCTGGCGTGAGGACATGGCATTGCTCCTTGCGGTGGGTGGTGAACTGGAGGCCATCCTGGGGCACTATTGCGGACGACTTCTGTCCTCGATCCTTCATGCGCCATACCGCCCATCGACTGCTGCGCCTGATCGCCCTGCTGCAGGCCCGCCGCCAGTGGTCAGGGGCCGAGCTGGCCGAGCGCATGGGCGTGGACCGGCGCAGCATCCGGCGTGACATCGAGCGGCTGCGCGAACTGGGCTATCCGGTCCGGGCCTCGTCGGGGGTCGGTGGCGGCTACCAGCTGGGGGCAGGGGCACCGGTACTGCCGATGCTGCTGGACGAGGAGGAGGCGACCACCCTGGCGATCGCCCTGCGGGCCGCGTCCGCGACCGTCGCCGGCATCGACGACACCGCCCGTGGCCTGTTGTCCAAGCTCGACCCGCTGGTGCCGACCCGTCGCCGCCAGCAGGCCGGCGAGGTGCATGCCGCCACCGCCACCCTGTCCGATCTTCCGTCCACCGATGCACGCCTGCTCGGGCGGCTGGCCCAGCACTGCCGGCAGGCGTCACGGCTGGCCTTCGAATACCGCAGCGCGCAGGAGGCGGTGACCCAGCGCGAGGTCGAGGCGCAGCACCTGGTCAACTACGGGCGGCGCTGGTACCTGCTGGCCTGGGACCTGGGCCGGCAGGACTGGCGCACCCTGCGCGTGGACCGGATGGGCGCGGTGCGCGAATGCTCCGCGCCGGGCATGCATCGCCGCACGCCCGCACCGCCGGATGTGATGGTGCGGCAGGCGGTCAGCCAGGCGCCTTTCGCGCTGCAGGCCATCGTGCGCCTGGCCGGCAGCCACGCCGAGCTGGAAGGCCGCATCCCGCCTTGGTGTGGCGTGCTGGAGGCCGACGGTCCCGACCATTGCCTGCTGCGCATGGGCGCCGAGAGCCGCGGCATGATGCTGGCGCAGATCCTCAGCCTGGACCGGGTGCCGGTAGCGTTGTGGACCACGCCGCCGGGCCTGCGCGATGAACTGGCACAGCGCCTGGCCGGATTGGGGCAGGTGCTGGCTGTGCCGCCGGTCACAGGCTGAGCGGCGTCGCTTGGCAAGCCCCGGCGAAGCTGGGACACTCGCCGCCATGAAGGGGATACTGGGGACAACGGCGATCATCATCGCTGCGCTGACCGCTGCGCCGGCCAGTGCGGGCACCCTGTTCAAGTGCCAGGGCGCCGACGGGGTCACCAGCTATGTCAGCAAGCGTGTGGCCGGTGCCCGCTGCAGCACCATCAGCTACAGCCGCGACACCCGACCGGCACCGCGCCCGGTGGTGGCCGCGCCGAAACCGGCGCCGACCACCGTGGCCAGCATCGAGCGCAATCCGGTGGCCGTGGCCGCCAGTGCGGCGGCCCCGGTCGTGGCGCCCGCGGCCTCGCCTGCACCGGCGCCTGCGGCCGTGCCAGCGCCCCCGGTCGCCTCGCGCAGCGGGCGCATGGTCAGCGGCCAGGTCTATTCCTTCATGAAGGATGGCGTGCGCCACTACACCAGCGCACGGCCCACCCAGGTGGCCAACCTCGGTCCGGTGCGCACCATCCGCTACAGTTTCATGGAGCGCTGCTACGCCTGCGGCGTCAACCCGCGCGTGGACTTCGGTTCGGTGCGCCTGAACACCACCGCGTTCCAGACCGAGATCACCTCGGCCGCACGCGAGTTCGGCGTCGAGGAGGCGGTGGTGCGGGCCATCATCCACGCCGAATCGGCCTACAACCCGACCGCGCTCAGCCGCGCCGGCGCACAGGGGCTGATGCAGCTGATGCCGCCGACCGCCGCGCGCTTCGGGGTCAGCGATGCGTACGACGCCGGACAGAACATCCGCGGCGGCGTGCAGTATCTTGCGTGGTTGCTGAAGCGCTTCAATGGCGACCTGACCCTGGCCGCAGCCGGCTACAACGCTGGCGAAGGCGCGGTCGACCGCCACGGCGGCGTGCCGCCCTACAGCGAAACCCAGTACTACGTACGCCGGGTCGGGCAGCTGGCCGAGCGTTACCGCACCGCATTGACGCACCAGTAGTGCCGGCCGCTGGCCGGCAACCCCTGGGCAATGGCCGGTACCGACCGGCCGCTGGCCGGCAACCCCCGCAATCAATGTTGTTGCAATGCGTTGTGTGGCGCGCGACGGTTCCGCTACACTCGACCGCGATTCAATGCGGCTCTGGCCCCCACCGGATCCGCTGGCAGCCTTAAAGCTACCTAATCAATATCGGAGTGCCGGATGGCCAACGATGGGGTACACGATCCAGTCAACACCGGACGTCGGCGTTTTCTTTCTGCCACCACAGCTGTGGTGGGCGCCGTCGGCGTCGGCTTCACCGCCGTTCCTTTCATCAAATCCTGGAACCCCAGTGCCCGCGCCAAGCTTGCCGGCGCACCGGTGGTAGCCGACATCAGCGCCCTGCAGGAAGGCCAACGCCTGATCGTGGAATGGCGTGGACAGCCGATCTGGATCGTCAAGCGGTCCAAGGCGATCCTGGATGCGCTGCACGGGCTGGACGGCCGCCTCAAGGACCCCGAGTCCGGCGAAAAGGACCAGCAGCCGGACTACGTGCTGAAGCAGAACCCCGAGCTGCGCTCGATCAAGCCGGACATCTCCGTGCTGGTCGGCCTGTGCACGCATCTGGGCTGCTCGCCGGAAATGGTCGCCGAGATCCGGCCCGAGCCCTATGACCCGCAGTGGAAGGGCGGCTACTTCTGCCCTTGCCACAAGTCGCGCTTCGACATGTCCGGCCGCGTCTTCAAGGACGTGCCGGCGCCGATCAACCTGAAGGTGCCCGCGCACCACTACCAGGACGACAACACCATCATCATCGGTGTCGATCCGCAGGGGGCTGCCTGATGGCCAATATCCTCAGCCGTACCGCCAGCGGCGTGGCCGACTGGGTCAATGCCCGCGCGCCGGGCCTGATGCCGGTCTATCGCAAGCACGTCAGCGAGTACTACGCGCCGAAGAACTTCAACCTCTGGTATTACTTCGGTTCGCTGGCGCTGCTGGTGCTGGTCAACCAGATCGTCACCGGCATCTTCCTGACGATGCACTACAAGACCAACGCCGCCGAGGCGTTCGGCTCCATCGAATACATCATGCGTGATGTGGAGTGGGGCTGGCTGATCCGCTACATGCATTCCACCGGTGCCTCGCTGTTCTTCATCGTGGTCTACCTGCACATGTTCCGCGGCCTGCTGTACGGCAGTTACCAGAAGCCGCGCGAGCTGGTGTGGATCCTCGGCATGCTGATCTACCTGGTGCTGATGGCCGAAGCCTTCATGGGCTACGTGCTGCCGTGGGGACAGATGTCGTTCTGGGGCGCCAAGGTGATCATCTCGCTGTTCGGCGCGATACCGGTGATCGGCAACGGCCTGACCGAATGGATCATGGGCGACTACCTGCCCAGTGACGCTACGCTCAACCGCTTCTTCGCGCTGCACGTCATCGCGTTGCCGCTGGTGCTGCTGTTGCTGGTGGTGCTGCACCTGGGCGCGCTGCACGAAGTGGGGTCGAACAACCCCGATGGCGTTGAGATCAAGAAGGGGCCCAAGGGCAACCGCTGGTCGCCGAATGCACCGGCCGATGGCATCCCGTTCCATCCCTACTACACGCTCAAGGATGGCGTCGGCGCCGGCTTCCTGCTGATCATCGCTGCCTTCATCATCTTCTTCGCCCCCGGTTTCGGCGGCCTGTTCCTGGAGCACGACAACTTCACCGAGGCCAACCGCCTGGTGACCCCGGAACACATCAAGCCGGTCTGGTACTACACGCCGTACTACGCGATGTTGCGCGTGGTGCCGAACAAGCTGGGCGGCGTGCTGGTGATGTTCTCGGCCATCGCGATCCTGTTCCTGGTGCCGTGGCTGGACAAGGCGAAGGTGAAATCGGTGCGCTACCGCGGCTGGATCTCGAAGGTGATGCTGGGCGTGCTGGCCGTGTGCTTCGTGTGGCTGGGCGTGATTGGTTCCGGCCCGGGTACCGACGTGCACGAGACCTACATCGGGCGGGTGCTGACCTTCCTGTACTTCGCGTTCTTCATCACCATGCCGCTATGGACAAGGCTGGACAAGACCAAGCCGGTACCGGAGAGGGTGACCACGCATGACTGAGCGCTGGATGGTCCGGCTGGCCCTGGCGGCCACCCTGATGCTGGGCAGTTTCCTGGCCTCCGCCGCCGAGGGCGGCACCCCGCTGCTGCAGGCCGGCAACGACCTGGGTGACCGCGCCTCGCTGCAGCGCGGCGCGCAGCTGTACATGAACTACTGCTCCGGCTGCCACGCGCTGAAGTACCTGCGCTATTCGCGGATGGCGCAGGACCTGGGCCTGACCGAGGAAGAGGTGATGAACAACCTCAACTTCACCGGCTCGGCGATCGGCGACCCGATCCCGGTGGCGATGCCGAAGGAGAACGCGGAGAAGTGGTTCGGCAAGATGCCGCCCGATCTCAGCCTGATCTCGCGCGTGCGGGGCAGTGACTGGGTCTACACCTATCTCAAGTCGTTCTACCTGGACAGCAGCCGCCCGCTGGGCTGGAACAACGCGCTGTTCGCCAATGCCTCCATGCCCAACCCGCTGTGGGAGATGCAGGGCCTGCAGCATGCGGTGCACGGCAAGGCGGAAGCGCCCGGCATGGACCCGCCGGTGACCGGCCTGAAAATCGAAACGCCCGGGTCGGTCGATGCCGGCCAGTACGATCAGGCCGTGCGGGACATCACCAACTTCCTCGAATACGCCGGTGAACCGGCCGCGCTCAAGCGCCAGCAGCTGGGCGTGTGGGTGATCCTGTTCCTGGCCCTGCTGACTTTCCTGCTGTACCTGCTGAAGAAGGAATACTGGAAGGACGTCCACTGATTCTGCCGCTGGCCATCGCACGGGCCTATTGGCTTTTGTGATGGTCGGTTGCACACTCGGGGAGGAGTCGACCGCCGGCACGGTGCCGGCGGCGCCGATGCGGCAGGCGGTCTCCTGTCGTGGGAGAGCCTTTGATGGCGGCGAGCGTACGCATGCGCAATACACTGACGCTGTTTTCCTCGAACGACGACGTACTGTGCCACCGTGTACGCCTGGTCCTGGCGGCCAAGGGGGTCACCTTCGACTTTGTCCCGGTCGATCCGCAGAACCCGCCTGAAGACCTGATCGATCTCAATCCGTACCATTCGGTGCCGACCCTGGTCGAGCGCGAACTGGTGCTGTACGCCGCGTCGGTGGTCAGCGAATACCTGGACGAGCGCTATCCGCATCCGCCGCTGATGCCGGTCGATCCGCTGTCCCGTGCGCGCATCCGCCTGGCGATGCTGCGCATCGAGCACGACTGGGTGCCGCAGGTGCAGGCCATCCAGCTGGGCAACAAGACCCAGGCCGAGGCCGGGCGCAAGCGCCTGAAGGAACTGCTGACGGCCTCGCTGCCGCTGTTCAAGGCCAGCAAGTTCTTCCTCAACCCGGAAATGAGCCTGGCCGACTGCGCCATGGCTCCGATCATCTGGCGCCTGCAGTCGCTGGATGTTCCGCTGCCGAAGGATGGCAAGGCGATCGAGGACTACGGCAACCGCATCTTCCGCCACCCCGGTTTCGTCCGCAGCCTGACCGAGCAGGAAAAGAAACTGCGCGACCTGCCGGCCTGACCGGCCCATGCAGTACCCGTCTGCACGCCGACCGGCGTGCAGGCGATCCGCCCCGGCAGGCCGCCGGGCGCGTACACTTCACGCATGACCGAAGACTTCTTCCACATGACCAGCCACCGCCCGTACCTGCTGCGGGCGCTGGTGGAATGGATCAACGACAACCAGCTGACCCCGCACATCCTGGTCGACGCCGGCGTTCCCGGCGTGCAGGTCCCGCCTTCGGCGGTCAAGGATGGCCGGGTCGTGCTCAACATCGCCGAACGTGCTGTCGTGCGGCTGATGATCGACAACGAGATGGTCAGCTTCTCGGCGCGCTTCTCCGGTACCAGCTACCCGGTGCAGGTGCCGATCAGCGCCGTACTGGCCGTCTACGCCCGCGAGACCGGGCAGGGCATGGCGCTGCCGGATGACATCCCGGGCAGCGAAACCGCGCCGACCAGCGACGAGCTGCTGCATGAGGACGGCACGCCACCGGACGATACGCCGCCGGCCAGCCCGCCGCCGAAGGGCCGCCCGAACCTGCGCGTGGTCAAGTAACCATTCCGACGCCGCCCCGATGGGCGGCGTTTTTCTTTGCCCGTTTGCGGTGGGTGCCTGCCGTTGGTCAGGACATCCTTAAACCCTAGACATCCTCGGCATCCTCCACATCCGGCCGGATCTGGCTGATCCGCGCGGCACCGGGGCCAGTGAACGAGATCAACTGGTCGCCACGCAGCACCATGCGGCCCACGTGGCGGTCGATGCCATCGTAGGAATACTCGAACTTGAAGGTGCGTTCGAAGCCGAGCCGGCCATCCTCGCCACGCGACAGCCGCAACCCGGTGGCGTGCACCGCCTGGTCCAGCCACTGCACGTCGGCGGCGCGGCAGGCATTGCGTCCCAGTTCCACCGCGCGCTCGGCGGCCGAGCGCGCGGCGTTCCAGAAGAAGTAGATGATTCCGCCGGCAATCAGCAACAGCAGCAGGGTGGGCATGGCGTCAGCCGTCAGAGGTGGATCCGGCAAAGATGGCGGCGAATGCGTGCTGGATCAAGCGCCTGTGTCACCGCCTTGGCGGCTGCGGGTCGGTCATCGGTGATGGGGGTGCGGTGGCCGGCACCGTGGCCGGCACTGCCTGCATCGGTGCTGTGCTGGGCGAAGGCATCGCCAAGGGCGTGGTCGCGGTCAGCTGCAGCAGGGCCGCCCAGTCCTGGCGGTTGAAACTGCATTCGTCCTCACGCCCCGGGGTGCAGCTGGGGTCAATGCCGGTGCTGTTGCGTTCGCGCGCCGGCGGCAACTTGATCAGCCCGGTACGATCCAGCGGCAGCAACCGCATCGCCACGGTGTTCATCACGTTGCCACCGACCAGGTACAGGGTCTGGTCGCCGCCCAGGTTGGCGGCCACCACCACTTCGCAATGTGATTTCCAGTGGCCCACCGAACCGTTGCCCAGCGCCTGCACCAATCCGCTGTAACTGAGCGTGCTGCTGCGGTCGCGCAGGAAGCACAGCAGGTCACCGGGCGCGGGTTTGGCCGTGGCCGGATCGACCAGCCTGTACGGCACGCCCGAGGGGCCGCCCTGGTACGCGGCGCGGATGTAGTCGATATGGCGTGGCGAGGTATTGAAGCCGGGCACACCGGCACGCACCATCACCCACGAAATGAAGGCAGCCGACCACGGGTTGTCGACCAGGAACGCGCGGCAGTCACTGTCGGCATAGCGCGTGCCCAGCGGTGCCAGGCAGCTGCTGGCGCCGGCGATGCTGCCCATGGCGTTGAGCGTGCCGCTGTTGCGCCAGTAGCCGGCCACGCGCTGCCAGGCGATCAGTCCGTTGTCGGCCAGGTGTTCGTTCTCGGCCTCGGTGACACTGAGACTCGCCGCACGGCCATCACGATCGATGAAAGGCCGGAACCAGAGCCGGTGTTCATTGCAGGCAGTATTGCGGATGGCCACCGCCAACGGACTCAGGCCGAAGCGGGGCGGCACATCGCAGGCTTCGGCGGCCGCTGCGGACAGGGGTGCCGCAGCCAGCAGCAGACAGGCAGGCAAGAGCATCCGGGGCATGCGCGGCTCCTGTGGGGGATGCCCGCAGCGTCGCAGCGCTGTCGTGAACGCCGGGTGTGAGAACGCGGTCAGATCCCTTTTCCCATGAAAAAGGGATCGGACCCCGCGCCGGGCCTCAGCCCGGTGGCGGGCCCAGCTTCAACGACAGGTCGATCGCCTGCACGTGCTTGGTCAGGCCGCCGATGGAGATGCAGTCGACGCCATCCTCGGCGATCGAGCGCAGGCCGCCCAGGCCGACGCTGCCGGAGACTTCCAGTGGAATGCGGCCGGCAGTGATGCGTACGGCTTCGCGGCGCAGGTCGGGGCTGAAGTCGTCCAGCAGGATGCGTTCGCACCCGGCTTCAAGGGCCTGGCGCAGCTGCGCCAGGTCTTCGACCTCGACCACCAGCGGCAGCGCAGACCACTCACGGCGTGCGGCGGCCACCGCCGCGGCCAGCGAACCGGCGGCACGGATGTGGTTCTCCTTCAGCATCACCGTGTCATACAGGCCGAAGCGATGATTCTCGCCACCGCCGCAGCGCACCGCGTACTTCTGCGCCAGGCGCAGGCCGGGCAGGGTCTTGCGGGTGTCGAGGATGCGCGTGCCGGTACCGGCCACCGCTGCCACGTAACGGGCGGTGGTCGTGGCGGTGCCGGACAACGTCTGCAGGAAATTGAGCGAGGTGCGCTCAGCGCTGACCAGGCTGCGACTGCGCCCGTGCAGCAGCGCCAGCACGGTGCCGGCGGTGACGGCATCGCCTTCGGCGATGTGCCATTCAATGCGCACCTCGGGGTCGAGCGCGCGATGGGTGGCGTCGAACCAGGGTCGCCCGGCGATCACCGCGTCCTGCTTGCACAGCAGGTAGGCGCTGTCAGCCTGGTCGGGCAGCAGGGCAGCGGTGACGTCGCCGCTGCCCAGGTCCTCGGCCAGTGCACGCGCGACATCGGCGGCGACCAGGGCCGCATCCGGCGTCGGCAGCGTGCTCATGCGGCCGGGAAGTCGGCGATCTGGGCCGTCGGGATGGCTTCCTCGGCCAGCAGCACCGGGATGCCGTCGTCGACGCGGAACACCTGCTTGCGGTCACGGGTGACCAGCGCTTCGCGCAGCGGCTGCGCCAGCGGGTTGCCATCGGCCTTGTTCACCGCGCCGGCGGAGATGGCCTTGTTGAGGGCTTCCAGGCCCTTGCCATCCAGCAGGGACAGGGGCTGGCGGGTGTCCGGCGACACCAGCAGGTCGAGCAGCTTGCGATCCATGGTTCTTCGTCTTGCGTGGAAGATGGCTAGAATACGTCTTTAAGGCAGGTGACGGCCAATGACCCCCAACCCGATCGCGCCGCTCGTCGGCATCGTCATGGGTTCCCGTTCCGACTGGGAAACCATGCAGCACGCCGCCCAGAAGCTTGAAGCCCTGGGTGTTCCGTTCGAAGTGAAGGTGGTGTCCGCGCATCGGACCCCGGATGTGTTGTTCAGTTACGCCGAGCAGGCGGGCCCGCGTGGCCTGCGCGCGATCATCGCCGGTGCCGGCGGGGCCGCGCACCTGCCGGGGATGATCGCGGCCAAGACCGCCGTGCCGGTGCTGGGCGTGCCGGTGCAGTCCAAGGCCCTCAACGGCATGGACTCGCTGCTGTCGATCGTGCAGATGCCGGCCGGCATTCCGGTCGCCACCTTCGCCATCGGCAATGCCGGCGCCTCCAACGCGGCGCTGTTCGCGGCGGCGATGCTGGCCAGCGACCAGCCGGCGATCGGCCAGGCGCTGGACGCCTTCCGTGCACGCCAGACCGAAGACGTGATGGCCCACGACGATCCGCGCCAATGAGCCTGACCGTCGGCATCCTGGGCGGCGGCCAGCTCGCCCGCATGATGGTCCTGGCCGGTGCGCCGCTGGGGCTGCGTTTCGAACTGTACGACCCGGCAGCCGACGCCTGCAGCGGCCCGCTGGCGCCGCTCACCGTCGGTGCCTTCGATGACCGCCAGGCGCTGGCGGACTTCGCCGCCAAGGTCGACGTGGTCACCTTCGATTTCGAGAACGTGCCCGCCGACAGTGCGCAGTTCCTGGCCGGCCGCGTGCCGGTCTACCCGCCCCCGGCTGCGCTGGCGGTGGCCCAGGACCGGTTGAGCGAGAAGACCCTGTTCCAGCAGCTGGGCATTCCGCTGCCGGCCTTCGCAGACATCCGCAGCCGCGACGAGCTGGCGGCGAAGGCCGCTGAATTCGGCCTGCCGTGCATCCTCAAGACCCGCCGTCTGGGCTACGACGGCAAGGGCCAGTTCCGCCTGCGCAGCGAGGCCGACGTCGACGCCGCCTGGGAGGCGCTGGGCGCGCAGGTCGAGCGCACCGGGCTGATCCTGGAGGGCTTCGTCGCCTTCCAGCGCGAGGTCAGCGTGGTGGCCGTGCGTGGCCGCGATGGCGGCTTCGAGGCCTGGCCGATCACCGGCAACTGGCATGTCGATGGCGTGCTGTCGGCCAGCGTGGCGCCGGCGGTGCTGTCCGACGCCGAGCAGCAGGCGGCCATCGGCTACGCGCGCCGTGTCGCCGAGCACCTGCAGTACGTCGGCGTGTTCGCGCTGGAGCTGTTCTGCCGCGATGGCGAGCTGTTGGCCAACGAGATGGCGCCGCGCGTGCACAACTCCGGCCACTGGACCATCGAAGGCAGCGAGACCTCGCAGTTCGAGAACCACCTGCGTGCCGTGCTGGGCCTGCCGCTGGGCAGCACCCGCATGCTCGGCCACGCCTGCATGCTGAACTGGCTGGGCGAGATGCCCGACCCGGCACCGGTGCTGGCCCAGGCCAGCGGCCATTGGCACGATTACGGCAAGCAGCCGCGCGAGGGCCGCAAGGTCGGCCACGCCACGCTGCGCGACGATGATGCCGTGGCCTTGGCCGATGCGCTGGACCAGATTGGCCTGGAGCTGGACCGTCAGGCCCAGGTCGCACCTGCGGTGCACGCGCTGCGCAACCGCTGAGCCGGTAGTGCCGGCCGCTGGCCGGCAATGCAACGATGTGGCGCGCCGGTGCAGGCATTGGCGCAACATTTCCGGTGGTAGCGTGGAGCTCCTTTACAGGAGTCACGACCATGCTCGACTGGAATGCCTACCGCAAGGAACTGAAGGGTCGTATCGGCGAGATCGGCAAGCTCTCGCCCGACACGATCAAGGGCTACGCCACCCTGGCCAACGCCGGCGCCCAGACCAACCACCTTGATGCCAAGACCCGCGAGCTGATCGCGCTGGCGGTGGCGGTGACCACCCGCTGCGACGGCTGCATCACCGTGCATGTGGACGCAGCGTTGAAGCAGGGCGCCAGCCGCGAGGAAATCGCCGAAGCACTGGGCGTGGCGGTGTCGCTCAACGCCGGCGCCGCGCTGGTGTACTCGGCGCGGGTGATGGATGCGGTGGCCGCGCACGAGAGCGCGTGACGCTCCGCTCTGCATTTCGGTAGTGCCGGCCGCTGGCCGGCAACCCCGGCATCCTTGTACGTCCAGTGGGTTGCCGGCCAGCGGCCGGCACTACCCGGTGACCGAGCCGCTGCCTCAGCGCAGCTGGCTCTCGGCGAATTCCCAGTTGACCAGCTGCCAGAACCCGTCCAGGTAGCGCGCGCGATCATTCTGGTAATCGGTGTAGTAGGCGTGCTCCCAGACGTCGCAGCACAGCAGCGGGGTGCTTTCGCCGGTCAGTGGCGTGCCGGCATTGCGCGTGGCCTGGATGCCCAGCTGGCCACCGGGGTGCTGCACCAGCCACACCCAGCCCGAGCCGAACAGGCCCAGCGCCGTGCGGTTGAACTCCTCGCGCAGGCGCTGTGCGTCGCCGAACTGGCGCTTGACCAGCTCGCCCAGCCGGCCCTGCGGCTCGCCGCCGCCGCGCGGGCGCAGGCACTGCCAGTAAAAGCCATGGTTCCAGGCCTGGGCGGCCGCATCGAACAGAGCGCCCTGGGCATGGCGCACGATCTCTTCCAGTGACGCCTCCTCCCACTCGGTGCCGAGGGTGCCGGCATTGACCGCGTCGACATAGGCGCGGTGGTGGCGGCCGTGATGCAGCTCCACGGTCTGCGCGGACAGGTGCGGCTGCAGGGAGCCGGAGAGGTAGGGCAGGGCAGGCAATTCGACGGGCATGGACAGGTTCGTGGCCAGGGGGACGGCGGCAGCCTGTTCCATCCGCTTACAATGGCGGCTACCGTGGGCAGTCTAGCCGACCATCACGGTCGGGTTGTCCGGCGAAGCAAGGAGTGTGGTTGTGGCGGTGATGCAGCAAATCCAGGCCGAGGTCGATCGTTACCCGCTCGTGCTGTTCATGAAAGGCACCCCGCAGTACCCGATGTGCGGCTTTTCCAGTCGCGCCGTGCAGGCGCTGATGGCGGCCGGCGCTGTCGCCCTGCGCACCGTCAACGTGCTCGAGGAACCGGAGATCCGTGCCAACCTGCCGCGCTTCTCCAACCTGCCGACCTTCCCGCAGCTGTTCATCAACGGTGAGCTCATCGGCGGCTGCGACATCGTCATGGAACTGTTTGAATCCGGCGAGCTCAAGCGCATCGTCGAAGAGGCGACCCAGGGATGAGTGCCTGGCCGTCGACGTCACCGACTGACGGGGCGTTCGATGGCCGCCCGTTGCAGGACCGCGTGGTGCTGGTTGCCGGGGCCGGCGGCGGGCTGGGCAGTGCCGCGGCGGTTGCTGCCGCAGCCGCCGGGGCCACCGTGGTCCTGCTGGGGCGCAAGCCGCGCCGGTTGGACCGGGTCTATGCCCAGGTCCAGGCGGTCGGCCCGGAACCCCTGCTGTACCCGCTGGACCTGGAAGGTGCCGGCCCCGACGACTACGCCGAACTGGCCCAGGCCCTGCAGCGCGAGCTGGGGCGGCTGGACGGCCTGCTGGTCTGCGCCGCGCATTTCCCGGGGCTGACCCCGTTCGAGCTGGCCGACCCGGCCAGCTTCGCCCGCGCGGTCCATGTCACCCTGACGGCCCCGGCCTGGCTGGCCCAGGCCTGCCTGCCGCTGCTGCGACAGCGCGAGGATGCCGCCCTGGTGTTCGCGGTCGATGCCCCTGAACGGGTGGGGCAGGCCTACTGGGGAGGGTACGGCGTGGCCCAGCACGGCCTGCGTGGCCTGATCGCCAGCCTGCACGATGAACTGGGCCGCAGTCCCGTCCGGGTCAGCGGCCTGTACCCCGGCCCCCTGCGCACGGCGCTGCGCGCACGTGCCTATTCCGTCGACCAGGACCCGGCTGCGCAAGGCCCGGAAGCCGCAGCGGCAGCGGCGGTGACCCTGTTGTCCGGGGCCGGGAGCGCCTGGCGTGGGCAGATTCTTGATGCCAGTGGGATGGCCCGGGAAAAGTGAGTCCCATGGAAAGGCGGAGTGAAGAACCCGTCACGATTGCGTTGCGAACCGGTGCCGTTTGTCGCACAACCGTCACATTGATGGCGTAGCGTGTTAATCTAGTGTTAACCGTTAGGGCTGCCTTCAGCCGAGCGGTAGGGAACCCCAGATAACTCTCCGATCAGCCACCCGCAGGGCTGCTTGGATGCGCTTTTTTTCCGCCATCGCCAACTCGCATCGAGGCTACCGAAAAATGACCCACCCACTCCGGATGTCCAAGCTCACCCTTGGTCTCGTGGCTGCACTTGCCGCCGCCCCCGCCTTCGCCCAGAGCACCTCTGCCGGTGTCGGCGGCCAGGTCGTGTCCCGCAGCGGCCAGCCCGTTGCCGGCGCTGAAGTCACCATCACCCACACCGAGTCGGGCACCGTTTCGCGTGCGACCACCGATGCGGCCGGCCGCTACAACGCGCGCGGCCTGCGCGTGGGTGGTCCGTACTCGATCACCATCACCAAGCCGGGTGAAGGCACCAAGACCGAAGATGGCGTCTACCTGGGCGTGAACCAGACCGGCACCATCAATGCCACCCTGGCCGGCGACCTCGCCGCGACCAACCTGGACACCGTGCAGGTCACCGCTGTCGGCGGTGGTTCGGAAGTGTTCAGCGCCACCAAGATGGGCTCGGGCACCAACATCAGCCAGCAGCAGATCGAAGTTGCGCCGTCCATCGGCGGCAACATCCAGGATCTGATGCGCCTGGATCCGCGCGTGACCTTCATCGATCGCGCCTCGGGCTCGATCTCGGCCGGTGGCCAGAACCCGCGCTTCAACTCGATCAACATCGACGGCGTCTCGGCCAGCGACACCTTCGGCCTGGAAGGCAACAACATGCCGACCCGCCGCCAGCCGGTCGCGATGGAAGCCATCGAAGCCCTGGACATCAACCTGTCCAACTACGACGTCAGCATCGCTGCTGCCGCCGGTGCCACCGTCAACGCGGTGACCAAGTCGGGTACCAATGAATTCCACGGATCGGTGTACGGCACCTACCGTGATGGCGACTGGTTCGGCGACAACCCGGAAGGCCAGCCGTTCAAGGGCTTCACCAAGGAAGAAACCTACGGCATGACCCTGGGCGGCCCGATCGTCAAGGACAAGCTGTTCTTCTTCGCCAACTACGAAAAGTTCAAGCAGGCCGCCCCGGGCGCCGACCTGAGCGGCACCGCGCTGGGCAAGGCCAACCCGCAGTTCACCCTGGCCGATGTGACCCGCGCGCAGCAGATCGCGCAGGGCTATGGCATCAACGCCGGTGGCCTGGAAAGCAACGGCGACACGGAGATGGAAGAGTACGCGCTGAAGCTGGACTGGAACATCAGCGACAACCACCGCGCCAACATCCGTTACAGCAAGATCGACCAGAGCAAGCTGCGAATCAACGGCATGACCACCAGTTCGGCCTCGCTGAGCTCGTACTGGTACCAGCATGACAAGACCAACGAGAGCTACGTCGCCCAGCTGTTCAGCGACTGGACCCCGAACTTCTCGACCGAACTGAAGGCGTCGTACCGCGAGTACTCGGCGATCCGCAACGTGTCCACCGGCGCGCCGAGCATCCGCATCTTCTTCGGCGGCAATGAGGCTGCGCCATCGGGTGACTCGCTGTACCTGGGTACCGAAGTCAACTCGCAGGACAACATCCTCGAGACCAAGGCATGGAACTACTACGCCGCCGCCACCTGGACCCTGGGTGACCACGACGTCAAGTTCGGTGCGTCGTACGACACCAACGACATCTACAACTACTTCGGCGCCAACTCGTGGGGTGCCTACACCTTCTACGGCCTGGACAACTTCGCCGCTGGCCGCTGGAGCAGCTACAACTACAACCCGGAGCGCACCCCGGGCTCGATTCCGGCTGACTACAAGTACAGCAACCTGGCCCTGTTCGTGCAGGACACCTGGTATGTCAACAGCAACCTGACCCTGACCATGGGCGTGCGTGCCGACCGTGCCGACACCAGCCCGGCCCCGACCTACAACGCTGCAGCCTCGACGTTCTTCGGTCGCGACAACAGCGAGGTGCTGAGCAACAAGTTCCTGATCCAGCCGCGCTTCGGTTTCAACTACACCTTCGACAGCGAGCGCCCGACCCAGCTGCGCGGCGGCATCGGCCTGTTCCAGGGTGATGCGCCGCAGGTGTGGCTGAGCAACAGCTACTCGGCGACCGGCTTCAACAACTCGGTGTACACCTACACCGCCTACAACCCGGCGCTGCAGTTCAACGGGAACAAGGACAGCCAGCCGGTCCCGACCACCCCGGGCTCGAACCGTCAGAACGTCAACTTCGTCGGCAGCGACTTCAAGATGCCGTCGGTGTACAAGGCCAACCTGGCCTTCGACCATGAGACCCCGTGGTACGGCATCGTGGCTTCGGCCGAGCTGCTGGTCACCAAGGTCAAGGATGCCCTGTACTACAGGAACCTGAACCTGGGTCCGGTGCAGCAGCTGGGTCCGGACGGTCGTGAGCTCTACTACGCAGCAGCGCGCAACGGCAACCTCTGGACCAACAGCGACGCGCGCGCCGGGCGCAATGGTGCCTACGACTCGGTGTACGAAATCGCCAACACCAACAAGGGTCGCACCTCGCAGTTCACCGTGTCGCTGAGCAAGCCGTGGTCGGACGCCAGTGACTGGTCCTGGAACATCGGTTACACCTACACCGACGCTACCGAAGTGGGCTCGCTGACCAGCTCCACCGCAAGCTCGGGGTGGAACTACCAGTACGCCTTCAACGCCAACAGCGAAACCGAGAACACCTCGCGCTACCAGATCCGTGACCGCCTGTCGGGCTCGCTGAACTGGAAGCACAAGTTCTTCGGCGACTACGAAACCAAGGTCGGTCTGGTGTACGAGGGCCGCAGCGGCCGTCCGTACAGCTACGTGTACTCGAACGATGCCAACGGCGACGGCCGTTCTGCAAACGACCTGTTCTACGTGCCCAACCCGGGCGAGGTTCTGTTCGGCAATCTGGTGGGCAACAAATTCACCCCGGATGCGGCAATGGAGAAGTCGTTCTACGAATGGCTGGCGGCCAATCCGCAGCTGGCCAAGTACGCAGGCGGCTACGCTCCGGCGAACCAGTTCCGTACCGGCTGGATCAACACCTTCGATATCCGTATCAGCCAGCAGCTGCCGGGCTTCATGAAGGGTCACAAGTCGGAAGTGTGGCTTGACATCCAGAACGTCGGCAACATGCTCAACAAGAAGTGGGGCAACATCTACGACTACGGCTTCTTCGCCGATGCGCGCGTAGCTACCCTGCAGGGCATGAAGGACGGCAAGTACGTCTACAACTTCCGCGGCGCTGACCTGCCGACGGTGGCCAACAACGACGCAGACGGCTTCGACGTCGGTGTCTCGCAGTGGTCGCTGCAGCTGGGCTTCCGCTACCAGTTCTGATGCACTGACGTAGCGTTGCTGTAAATGGAAACGGCCGGGGAAACCCGGCCGTTTTCCGTTCAGGCGAAAGTCCTTGCAGGGTGTCGGGCAACGGCGTAGCATCCAGAAATGTGCGCGGCGTCAACGCCGCCCAGGCGGTCCCGGACAGGCGAACGCGGGCAGCACACATCCAACGGTCGGGCTTCCCGGCCGTTTTGCTTTTTAAGGGGGCGGCAGTACAGTCGGAAACCTTGAAGGAAGCGAAAAATTGGATATGACCACGAACGAAAAATCAGCCCGTGCGCTGCCGGTGCAGGATGCGCGGATCTACCCGCGCGGTGGGCTGGACGTGCTGTCGCGGGCCGAAGTGGCACGCCTGCGCGATGCCTCCGCCGGCGGCATGCATGAGCTGCTGCGCCGCTGCGCGCTGGCCGTGCTGACCAGCGGCAGCGCCTCGGACGATCCGCGCGCGGCGCGCGACCTCTACCCTGATTTCGACATCCAGGTGGCGCAGCAGGATCGCGGCGTGCGCATCGACCTGGTCAACGCGCCGGCGATGGCCTTCGTCGACGGTGAGATCATCCGCGGTGTCGCCGAACTGCTGTTCGCCGTCGTGCGCGACCTGGCCTACATGGCCATCGAGATGGGCCCGGCCTACGCGGCCGAGCTGGAGTCGTCCGAGGGCATCACCAACGCGGTGTTCGGCCTGCTGCGCAACGCGCGCATCCTCAACCCGGGCGATCCGAACCTGGTGGTGTGCTGGGGCGGCCACTCGATCTCGCGCGACGAGTACCTGTACACCAAGCAGGTGGGTTACGAGCTGGGCCTGCGCGGCCTGGACATCTGCACCGGCTGCGGCCCGGGCGCGATGAAGGGCCCGATGAAGGGCGCGACCATCGCACACGCCAAGCAGCGCCGCACCGTCACGCGCTACATCGGCCTGACCGAGCCGGGCATCATCGCGGCCGAGTCGCCGAACCCGATCGTCAACCATCTGGTGATCATGCCGGACATCGAGAAGCGCCTGGAGGCCTTCGTCCGCATCGGCCACGGCATCATCGTGTTCGCCGGTGGCGTCGGCACGGCCGAAGAGATCCTGTACCTGCTCGGCATCCTGCTGCGCGAGGAGAACAAGGACCTGCCGTTCCCGCTGATCCTGACCGGCCCGACCGTGGCAGCGCCATACTTCGAGCAGATCGACCGCTTCATCCGCCTGACCCTGGGCGACGAGGCTGCCGAGCGCTACGAGATCATCATCGGCGACCCGGTGGCCGTGGCCAGGAAGATGGCCAGTGGCATCAAGCGCGTGCGCGAACACCGCCTGGCGCAGAAGGACTCGTTCTTCTTCAACTGGTCGATCGAGATTCCGTGGGAGTACCAGCAGCCGTTCGTGCCGACCCACGAGGCAATGGCGGCGCTGGACCTGCATCACGGGCGTGCGCCGCACGCGCTGGCGGCCGACCTGCGCCGGGCGTTCTCGGGCATCGTGGCCGGCAACGTGAAGGAGGACGGCATGCGCCGCATCGAGCAGTTCGGGCCGTTCCAGATCCACGGTGACCCGGACATGATGCAGGCGCTGGACGCGCTGCTGCGCGCCTTCGTCGAGCAGCGCCGGATGAAGATCTCCGGCGAATACCAGCCCTGCTACCAGGTGCTGGCCTGAACCCGGGCCGGCGCGATGGGGATCGCGCCGGCACCGGTCGGGGAGGGTGCACGTCAAGCCTTTGACGCCCGTCGCCCCGGATTGACCGTTCATCCTGCCGCCGCTTGCCGGTGGCGGGGCGATGGCCCATCGTGGCCACCAACACGCTGGGGAGCGTCCAATGTCTTTGCGCCGGCAAAACGGCTTCACGCTGGTTGAACTGATGGTCACGATCGCCGTGGTGGCGATCCTGGCGACCATTGCGTTCCCCAGCTTCCAGAGCACGATCCGCTCCAATCGGATCGCCTCGTCGGGCAATGAAATCACCGGCCTGCTGTCATTGGCGCGCAGTGAAGCGGTGCGCAACAAGCGGGGCGGCGGCGTCTGTGGCAGTTCTACTGGGACCAGCTGCGACAATGCCTGGACATCGGGGATGCTCGCCTGGTCCGATGCCAACGGTGACGGCGCGATGCAGACGGGTGAGGCGGTGTTGCGCTTCGTGACCATTTCTTCCGATGCGATCAGCGTCACCGCTCCCTCCGACAGCGTGATTGCGTTCGACAACCGAGGCCGCCGCCGCGCCGCGGCGACCCAGGAAATCGTGCTGCAGCCCAAGAGCTGTGGCAGCGATGCACTTCGGCGCACACTGACCGTCAATGCGGCGGGCCAGATCACGTCCACCAAGGCAGCCTGCCAATGAACCGTCGTCTCCCGTCCTTTGCCCGGCGCCAGGGCGGCTTCAGCATGATGGAAGTGCTCGTCACCATCATCGTGCTGGCGTTCGGTCTGCTTGGGTTCGCCCTGTTGCAGACCATGAACGTGCGCTTCGTGCAGAGCTCGAACTATCGCACGCAGGCCACCAACCTGGCCTACGACATGCTTGACCAGATGCGAAGCAACCGGTACCAGGCCGCGTGGTATACCAACGCTACGTTCGCCGCCAACTCGATCAAATCCAGCTCATGCACCCGCACACTGGGAGCGGGCCTGGGCGTGGCCAGCAACATCACCCGATGGCAGTGCCAGGTCGTCCAGGCGCTGGGGGAAGGCGCGAGCGCTACGGTCCTCAACGCCAATGGCCAGGTCACCGTGGCCATCGCCTGGGGTGACCAGCGCTGGGATGCCAGCAACCCAGACACCCGGACCACCTTTACCCTGGTATCCCAGCTATGAGCCTTCGTCCCGTCCCGCCGCACCGGGTGGCCGGCATTTCATTGATCGAAACGATGATCGCCATGGTCATCGGCCTGGTACTGATGCTGGGCGTCGCGCAGGTTTTCCTCGCTTCGCGGGCGGCCTCGCGGCTGGCCGAGGGCAACGGACGTGCGCAGGAGAATGGTCGATTCGCTCTCGAGTTCCTGCAGCGTGACATCCGCATGGCGGGCCATTTCGGCTGCGTGAACGACCAGGCGCATTTCGTACGTGGCGAGGGTGATCCGGTCATCGATACCGGTGCCGCCACCGGCTCAGGTCATCCGCTGGATTTCAGCGTGACGATCCAGGGCTATGAGGCGCCGAACACGGAACCGGGGGCGAACCTCACCCTCGGCGGCTCCTGGGCGACGCCGACCGCACTCCCGGCGTCGATCGCCGCACTGTCTCCCCGTGGAGGCAGTGACATTCTGGTGCTGCGTTATCTGGCGCCCGAAGGCGTTCCGGTCACCGGACTGGCGCCAAGCAGCAACAGTGTGGTGGGGTTTGACACCACCGCTGGGGCCCGCATGGTCGAAGGAGGTGTTGCCGCGCCGAATGTGTTCGGCGTGGCCGACTGCAGCCACGTCAACGTGTTCAAGGGCACCTACGCGGCCGGCAAGGTCACGGCCAATGGTTCCAACCTGGGGCGATACACCGTGCAGCCGACCGGTCAGACCATGATCTATCGGGCCGAGTCGTTGGTGTACTACGTAGGAACCTCGGCCACCACTGGGCAGCCGGCGCTGATGCGGGCGCGTGCGGACGGCAACAACGGTTACGGCACGCCGGAGGAGCTGGTTGAGGGGATCGAGAACCTGCAGCTGCTGTTCGGTCTTGACAGCACGGTTGCCATCAGCACCACCTCGCCGCCGACCGGCAACATCACCGGACTGTCCACCGCCACCGGCGTGACTGCCGCTACCGGCGCCGCCGGTGCGGCGCAGTGGCGCCGCGTCGGGCAGGTCCAGGTCGGCATCCTCGCCCGTAGTCCTCTGCCGTCGCAGGCAGAAGCTCCTGCCAATGCAGTCAACTATCCACGCGCATTGGGCGTGGGCTTCGCGCCGGGAAGCCCGAGCGATGGGCGCTACCGCTCAACGTACGAATCCACGATTGCGCTGCGCAACCGCCTGTTCGGGAACTGATGCCATGAATGCTCGAGTCCGCAAGCGCCCCATGGCCCGTACCCAGCGTGGTGCGGTGCTCTATGTGGCATTGATCATGCTCATCCTGCTGGCGCTGATCGGCATCGCCGGCATGCAGGTCGCCGGCATGCAGGAAAAGATGGCGTCCAATTACCGCGCGACCAATGTCGCTTTCCAGAACGCCGAGGGTGTGACCCGGCGCAGTGAGCATGCACTCGAGAACATCGCCAACCGTGTTGCGGCGGCCAGTGATGCGCCGTTGGTGGATACCGATGTCCAGCAGAACTGTGATATCGCCTTCGATCCGGTGGCATGGGGCCGGGGGCGTGCACTGACGACCCGTGAAGCCGTCAATGTGCGCCGTATCGACTCTTGTGTCATCGGTGGCGGTTCGCTGTCGATGGGCAAGCCGCTCGACCCGGTGACGCCGATCTACCAGATCACCACCTTCGCTACCGATACCCCGACGGATTCCTCGTCGACGGCGTCGATCGATTCCATCTTCAAGCCCTGAGGTTGTCGGCATGTCCCGTCGAACCCCCCGGATCATCGCTGCGTCCGCTGTCGCCCTGCTGGGCGTGGGCGGCTATTTCGCCTACAGCCTGTTCGCAGCGCAAGGGCAGGGCGATCTCGCCCAGGCACCGCTTAACAACACCACGGCCATCCCGCCCGCCTTCATCATGGCGGTTGATGATTCGAACTCAATGACGTTCGAGCGCATTTTCAAGGGGGGGGATGGTCGCATGCAGTGGACGGGCAGCAGTTTCTTCAGCTCGGCGGGTGTGTTCTACAACGTCGGTGAGGGCTGCTCAACCAACTCGGCGGACTGCTACCTGTATCTTTTCCCGCATTCGGGATTCGCCGCGTCGTACTCGCCGGGACGCGCCATCCCGCCAATCGATTCCTTTGGTTTCGCGCGTTCTCCGACCTACAACGCGAGTTACTACAACCCCGACGTGACCTACAGTCCCTGGAAACTTCCCCAGGCCGATGCGAGCAACAACACCCTGTGGCCGGATGCAGACTTCGGCAACGCCCGTACCGACCCGCGCGATCCCGGCGTTTATGGCACCGATTTCTCGACTGGATACGGCACGATTTACAACCTGGCCTATCGTGAAGTCAATGGTGAAGCCTTCCAGTTCATGACGGGGATGACGATCCCGGCGGGCACCCGTTATCGCTCCACCGCCCGTAGCTGCAACTCGACCAGCAGCAATGGCCTGGCCAGTTCCAACGGCAACTGGATCACCTTGGCGAATGATGTCGATGTGCGCGCGAACTGCACCGTGCAGATGGGGTATGTACCGGCGACATTCTATTTGCCCGCCAGTGCGCCGGCACCGGCCGGCTACTTGACCGCGGACGTGAACCGGCCCTTGATCCGCAATGCTTGCGGTCTAGGCTGCGACATGCGCCGCTATCAGATCCTCGACGCGAACTACGCGCAGGGCTCGCCCCAGCTCGCCGAGGCGAAGAAGAATTTCGCGAACTGGTTCCAGTACCACCGCAATCGTATCCTGTCGATGGTGGGCTCCTCTTCGCATGCGATGGCAGGCGTAGAGAACATGCGTGTGGGCTACTTCACCATCAACAACCGCCAGAACGTGACCATGTTCGACGTGGCTACCCAGCGCGCGGACCTGTTTGCGCAGATTTATCGACTCAAGCCTGCCGGCGGTACGCCCAACCGACAGGCGGTCGCGTTCCTCGGTGAACAGTTCCGCCGGACCGACAGTGGCGCCCCGGTCGTTCGCGCCTGCCAAAAGAATGGCGGCATGCTGTTTACTGACGGTTACACCAATGCCAACAATGTCGCCAGCGGCTATGGGAATGCCGACGCGGCCGGGGGCACCCACTTCCCGGGCGCGCCTTTTGCCGATGGTTACAGCAATACCATTGCCGATATCGCCGCGTCCTATTACGCCGGCGCGTCCACCCCATTGCGTACCGGCGCCAGCTTCCCGGCTGGCCTGGTGCCCGTTCCGGAGCAGTGCAAGAGTCTCGATTCCTCTTCGCCGGACTGGAAGCGATTGGATTGCCAGACCAACCTGCACATGAATTTCTACGGTGTGACGCTGGGGGCGCAGGGCAACATCTACGAAGTCAATCAGGCGTCGACTGATGATCCTTACGCAAACCCGCCGAACTGGAACGCCAACGGCGACCCGGTGACGGCCGACGACGGCCGCGTGATCGACGAATTGTGGCACGCCTCGATCAACAGTCGCGGCGAGTTCATCAATGCCAAGACGCCTACCGACGTGACCGATGCGATGCGTCGGGTGCTGTCGGCGGTCAGTTCGGGTTCTTCGCCGTCGGGAACGTTCGCTCAGAGTGGTGCCCGCATCGGCCCAGGGTCGCTGACGGTCGTGCCGATGTACGATGTCCAGAACAATGGCACTGACTGGTTCAGCCGCCTCACCGCCAGCCAGGCCACGATCAATCCGACGACTCGCGAAGTGCAGTACACGCGTATCTGGGAAGCCAGCGAGCAGTTCCCTGCCGCCACCGCGCGCAACGTTTATTTCAATGATGCCGGAACAGTGCGCAAGTTCGGCACGACCACGGTGTCGTTGGCGGGGTTGTGCGGCCTCTCGTCCACGCAATATCCGGCGCAGTCCATCTGCAATGCCTCAACGCTGACCGCGCTGGGGGTTGATGCTGCGGCAGCGGCAAATTATCTGCTTGGCGACACCAGTCGCGAGGTCCGTCGTGGTGGGCGGCTGCGCGATCGCACGACGTTGCTGGGCGACATCATCAATTCCACGCCGGTCATCAGCGCGCCGGGAGACGACTTCGGCTATCGCGCATTGGCGGGTAGCCTCGGGACCACTTATTCCAACTATCTGACGGCAAAACGCGCGAACCGCCGCTATGTGGTCTATGCCGGAGCCAATGATGGCATGTTGCATGCGTTTGATGGCGGCATGGATGCGGCTGGAGTGGTGGGTGGCCAGGGCGGCCGCGAGTTGTTTGGCTACATTCCGGCCACCTCGTATGGCCACATGGGCAATCTGCTGATCCCGAACGATCCCGAGAAGAAGTACGCACAGCCGTTCGTGCATAAGTACTTCGTGGACGGTCCGCTGACCGTCGGCGACACCTTCTACGGCGGTGACTGGCATACGACGCTGGTAGGTACCACCGGTGCCGGCGGCCGTGGCGTGTTTGCGCTGGATGTCAGCGCGCCCGACACCTTCGCTGGTGCCAACCGACTGTGGGAAATCAATGATCTCACCGGCGATACGGCGGTCCGCGCCAACATCGGCCACGTGCTCGGAAAGCCGGTCATTGTGCCGGTGCGTGCGGCCGATGGCTCGGTCAGCTGGAAGGCGATTTTCGGCAATGGCTATTCCAGCGCCAGCAACAAGGCAGTCCTGTTCGTGGTGGATATCGGCACCGGAGCGACGCCTCGGGTGCGCATGATTGAAGCCAGTGAACCGGGCTCGACCATTGCGGGCAAGAATGGCCTGGGCAACATCGTGGTGCTTGATCGAGTGGACAGCACGCGTCTGGATCCGACCACAAACGCCCCCATCCGTATCCGCGATGGCTACGCCGATACCGTTTATGCGGCAGACCTGAAGGGGGCGGTGTGGAAGTTCGATCTGCTGTCCGATGCGGCAACGGTAACGGTACCGGCGTTCACCACCGGGACCTTCGTGCAGAGCGGTTCCACCTACCGGCAGCCTATTACCGGCGGTCTGCAGGTGGCGTCCGGTGAGAGTGGTGGCGTGCTGGTGATGTTTGGCACGGGCAGCTTCTCGTTCAACGATGACACGCTGCCGATCTCCGGTACCCAGATCCAGAGCATCTACGGATTCAATGATCTGTCCGCTGGTGTGATCACAACCACGTTGACGCGTTCCAATCTCACGCCCAACACACTGTCCACCACCGGGGGCGCGCGCAGCATCCAGGCGGGTACGGCACCGACCGGGTCGCGTGGCTGGTACGTGGATCTCCCCGCAGGTGAGCGTGCCGTGGGTTATCCGGAGCTTGCTTCAAGCACGTTGTTCATCACGACCTATGCGCCCGAATCCATCACCAGCGGCTGCAGCACCAGTGGTGCCAACTGGCTGCTGGGGCTGAGTCCGCGGACCGGGTTGGGAGCACTGGCGGGCATGCGGCTTGGGTCGATCACGGGTACGGCGGCAGCCGAAGGTACAGCTGGTCTGCAGTTGAGTACCGGCGGCAATGCTCCGGTCAAGGATGTGGGCGTCTCGGTGGTGCCCCGTCTGCAGCCGGCCAGTAAGTCCTCGGACGATGCCGAGATTCCGACGATTCCCAGTGGCGCTGGCTGCTGGATCGCGGTCAATGTCTCAGGCGCCGCGCCCATGTATGCCCCCTATCCCTGCGGTCGCCAGTCCTGGCGCCAGATCCAGTAACGGAGAGTTCGAGTGAGCATGTTCCCCACGAATGCAGGGTCGTTGGTGCGCCAGCCTCGCGCGTTTGCGCAGGCGAAGGGATTCACCCTGATCGAACTGATGATCGTCGTTGCCGTGATCGCGATCCTGGCAGCGGTGGCTTATCCTTCCTATGTCGAACAGGTTCGCAAGTCGCGTCGCGCCCAGGCGAAGGCGGATCTTGTCGAGTACGCCCAGCTGGCCGAGCGCTCGCATACGACCAACAACACCTATGCCAACTTCCGGTTCAGCGGCGGCGCTACGACGGCCCAGTCGCCGCGCGAAGGCGGCACGGCGCACTATGCGGTGACGGTACAGGCCGCACAGGGGACGTTCACGCTGACCGCGACTCCCCAGGGCGACCAGGCCAAGGACAAGTGCGGCACCCTGTCCATCAATCAAGCCGGCGTAAAGACCGCAAGCGCGTCGACGGTGGCGGCCTGCTGGTGAATGTTGTGGGTGGGGCTTGCATCCCTCCCGGGCACCTACTAGAATGCGCGTCCCCGCCCGAATAGCTCAGCCGGTTAGAGCACTTGACTGTTAATCAGGGGGTCGTTGGTTCGAGTCCAACTTCGGGCGCAAGATGCAAAAAAAGCCGCGATGACTCGCGGCTTTTTTTTTTGCAGTTTGCAGCGTCTGCAGGCAGGCCTTCAGCAACCAGAGTCTCCATCCAATCGTTGGGAGCGGACTCGTCCAGTATTGCTGACGACGACCTCGGCCTGGGCACGGCCGTGCTGGCATATCAGGATTCTCGCGTTGCGGCCATGACTGCGCCCGTTCGCGCGGAATTCCAGTGCTGGGCGCCCGGTCGTGCTGCGGGCGGCCAATCGCCTGCGCGGGGTCAGCGCCTGATGCAGGAAAGGGGCAGTCGAGCCATCGTGTCCAGGCTGGTACAGCAACCAGCCATGGCTCCAATCGTCGCCGCAGGTCAGCCCGTCTGGGCTGGGACAGATGCCGATGGTCCTGCGCCGGCTGAGTGCAGCTGCCCGTGCCTGGTTCAGGGCGCTGTGCAACTGCATGCGCAGGCGATCCGACTGGAGTTGCTCCAGTGCGGTTCCCAGGGCGGGAAGTGCCAGGCTGACAAGCACCGCCAGCACCACGACCACCACCAGCAGTTCGGTCAGGTGAACGCCCCGCGCTGGGCGGGGGCCGACGGGGCAGGGGGCGTGGGCAGGGCGCATGCATTCAGCCTCCGCGCCTGGCCCGGCGGCTGCCATCGGGAAGCGCCGCGGCGGGCTGCCCGGAGACCCCTCAGCCAGCCGTCACCCCACGCCTCGTATACTCATCTTCCCCGGGAACTGGCAACACCATGAGCGACAGTTTTGAACTTGTCTCGCCGTACTCGCCGGCGGGCGATCAGCCCGATGCCATCGCCAAGCTGACCAGCAACTTCGAGGCCGGCATCGCCAAGCAGACGCTGCTCGGCGTCACCGGCTCGGGCAAGACCTACACGATCGCCAACGTCATCCAGAACGTGCAGAAGCCGACGCTGATCATGGCGCCGAACAAGACGCTGGCGGCGCAGCTGTATGGCGAGTTCAAGGCCTTCTTCCCGCACAACGCGGTGGAGTACTTCGTCAGCTACTACGACTACTACCAGCCGGAGGCCTACGTGCCCTCGTCGGACACCTTCATCGAGAAGGACAGTTCGATCAACGAGCACATCGAGCAGATGCGCCTGGCCGCGACCAAGACCCTGCTG
Organism: Stenotrophomonas sp. YJH_SMC_29; assembly: GCF_059371235.1. NCBI lineage: Bacteria > Pseudomonadati > Pseudomonadota > Gammaproteobacteria > Lysobacterales > Lysobacteraceae > Stenotrophomonas > Stenotrophomonas sp. YJH_SMC_29. The sequence continues at coordinate 194,525 of NZ_JCAFUK010000008.1, forward strand.
TCGCGCCCGGATGCGATCGTGGTGGCCACGGTGTCGGCGATCTACGGCCTGGGTGCACCGGAAGACTACCTGTCGCTGCGCCTGATCCTGTCCAAGGGCGAACGCATCGACCAGCGCGACCTGATCAACCACCTGACCCAGCTGCAGTACACGCGCAACGAATACGAGCTGCAGCGCGGTACCTTCCGCGTACGCGGCGAAGTGATCGACGTGTTCCCGGCCGAGTCGGACAGCGAGGCGCTGCGCATCGAGCTGTTCGACGGCGAGGTCGAGAAGATCACGATGTTCGACCCGTTGACCGGCGAGACGCTGCGCAACATGCAGCGCTTCACCGTCTATCCCAAGACCCATTACGCGACCACCCGCGAGCGCGTGCTGGCCGCGGTGGAAACCATCAAGGTCGAGCTGAAGGAACGGCTCGAGCAGTTGTACGCCGAGAACAAGCTGGTCGAGGCGCAGCGCCTGGCGCAGCGCACCCAGTTCGACATCGAGATGATGGCCGAGGTCGGGTTCTGCAATGGCATCGAGAACTACTCCCGGCACCTGACCGGCAAGAAGGCCGGCGAGCCGCCACCGACCCTGTTCGACTACCTGCCGCCGGATGCGCTGCTGGTGATCGACGAGTCGCACGTGACCATTCCGCAGATCGGCGCCATGTTCAAGGGCGATCGCTCGCGCAAGGAAACCCTGGTCGAATTCGGGTTCCGCCTGCCGTCGGCGCTGGACAACCGTCCGTTGCGCTTCGAGGAGTGGGAGGAGCGCTGCCCGCGCAGCATCTACGTGTCGGCCACGCCCGGTCCTTACGAGCTGCGCGAGGCGGGTGACGAGATCACCGAACTGGTGGTGCGCCCGACCGGCCTGATCGATCCGGTGGTGGAGATCCGCCCGGTCGGGACCCAGGTCGACGACCTGATGAGCGAGGCCAACGCGCGCATCAAGGCCGGTGATCGCGTGCTGGTCACCACGCTGACCAAGCGCATGGCCGAGAACCTCACCGAGTACCTCACCGAACACGGCATCCGCGTGCGCTACCTGCACTCGGACGTGGACACGGTCGAGCGCGTGGAGATCATCCGCGACCTGCGCCTGGGCAAGTTCGATGTGCTGGTCGGCATCAACCTGCTGCGCGAAGGCCTGGACATGCCCGAAGTGTCACTGGTGGCGATCCTGGACGCCGACAAGGAAGGCTTCCTGCGCTCCACCGGCTCGCTGATCCAGACCATCGGCCGTGCGGCCCGCAACGTGCGCGGCAAGGCGATCCTGTACGCCGACAAGATCACCCGTTCGATGCAGGCGGCGATCGATGAAACCGACCGCCGCCGCGCCAAGCAGGTCGAGTACAACGAAGAGCACGGCATCGTGCCGCGTTCGGTGGCGCGCCCGATCGTCGATGTGCTGGAAGGCGCACGTTCGGATGCGGCCGAAAAGGAAGCGAAGAAGGGCCGGGGCAAGGGCCGGCCGGGCGTGGCCGAAGAGGCGGCCGACTACCGTTCGCTGTCGCCGGCACAGCTGGGGGTGCGTCTGAAGGCACTGGAACAGCAGATGTACCAGCACGCCAAGGACCTGGAGTTCGAGGATGCCGCGCGCGTGCGCGACCAGATCCGGCAGCTGAAGGAAGCCAGCCTCGGCTGAACGTGGCAGTGCTGCGTCATCTTCACAAAAGTGTTGCGCTTCCCTGCCGGCATCCGTAATATACGCGGCCTGCACCGACGCAATCGCGGAAATGCAGAAGCAAAAACGGGCGGTTAGCTCAGCGGTAGAGCACTACCTTGACATGGTAGGGGTCACAGGTTCGAACCCTGTACCGCCCACCACGAAGCCCTCGCAAGGGGACTGTCGTGAACTGCAAAGCCCGGCCCTGGCGCCGGGTTTTTACGTAACAAGGCCAGCCCGCGGGCGGCAAGAACATGATGGGCGGTTAGCTCAGCGGTAGAGCACTACCTTGACATGGTAGGGGTCACAGGTTCGAACCCTGTACCGCCCACCACCTGCTTCCGGTCCGCCGGTGAAGCGGTGGAAACGATGAAAGCCGGCCCCTGGGCCGGCTTTTTTCGTTCCGATGAGGTGGCCTGTCCTTCCCGTGAAAGCGGGAAGCTCCCGCCGGTTCAGTGGCGTGAATTCAGCCGTGGATGCTGATCGAACGCCGGATCTGCCATCGCCCATCCACGCGCTCCCACAGCTGCGCCACGCGGACCTGGACCGGCCCGGCATCGGGCGCCGCGCTGTGCGGGTCAGGCAGCCGCTGGCAGCCCAGGCGCAGGATACGGTCCGGACGCAGGTGATAGAGCTGCAGCGGCTCGGCCCCGTGCGCATCCTGCGCGGCCTCAACGCGCAGGATCTGGCTGCGCAGGGCGTTCTCGGTGGGACCGCCGCCATCGCCGTCGCCGAACAGGCTGGAGAACAGCAGCATCAGGGCAAGCATCGGCATGGCACGGTGCTCCAGCGGGAAAGTGCGTGCAGGCTGGCATGGCGCGCCGGGTATCGCAGCCGGCCTGCGACGAAGGCCCGGAATGCGTCGCCAAAGGCAGGCAGGCGACGATGAATCCGGGATGCACAGGCGTAGACTCCGGGTTACCGCGCAACTGCGCCACCACGGAAAGGAACTGCTGCATGAGCGATCACGTCCCGGTGTCCAGGCCCAATCCACTGCTGGAGGGCCTGTTTGGCGGCAACATGCTGGAAGGCACGTTCAAGGCCGTGGCCTGGGTCGCGATCCTGTGCGTGCTGCTGGCGTGGAGCACGCTGCGCTGACGTGACGCGGTCGTGCAGTGCTTGCGCGCCGCGCTGATGCGATGGATGCCGGTGGCACCGCGAAGATGCCGCGTCGCTCTCCAGGCGCGCGCGCCCTCAGGCGCTGAAGGCCTGGCGCAGGCTGTGCAGGGTCGCCTGGCGATGTTGCCTGGCCGTCGGCTCGCCCATCTCCAGCTCCTGCAGGCGCAGTCCGACCAGGGTCATCGACAACGCATAGCCGCGTGCCGCGTCGGCCACGCGTGACAGGCCCACGGCACGACGGGCCAGTGCGTTCACGTGTTCGAGGTCGGGCATCAGCCCCAGATAGGCGCGCTCGGCGCTGTCCAGGTCAGGCGCTCGCAGGATGGCGTGGGCGTCGGCAGTGTGGGAGACGGAGGCCATGGGGGTCCTTGTCAGGGGCAGCGACAGCATCGTTCGGCCACGTTGCGGGGGATGGCTGCGCATGCTGAAGGGGCAACATTGTCAGAACATTGCGCCTGCAGCCGCTGGCATCCATGGGCGCCAAAGCAGGGCGCCAGGCACTATGATCGGCAGCGTTTCCGATAGACGAGTGACTGATGCGCATCCTCCTGGTCGAAGACGATCCCGATCTGTCCCGCGCCCTGCAATCGGGCCTGGAGCGGCAGGGCGTGGTCGCCGATGTGGTCGGCAGCCTGGCCGAGGCCGCGCTCGCGTTGCGCGAACCGGTGCACCAGCTGCTGCTGCTCGACCGCCAGCTGCCCGATGGCGATGGTGCCGGATTCGTCGCCACTGCGCGCGCGTTGCGGCCGAACCTGGCGGTGATCATGCTGACCGCCAAGGGCACGCTGTCCGACAAGGTCGAAGGCCTCGATGTCGGCGCCGATGATTATCTGGTCAAGCCGGTCGCGATCGAGGAGCTGATGGCGCGGATCCGCGCCGTGTCGCGGAGGCCGTCAGCGATGGTGACGCCGAGCCTGCGGTTGGGGCGGCTCGAATTCGATTTCGAATCGCTGCAGGCGCAGGTGGAGGGCCAGCCGTTGGCACTGCCACGGCGTCAGGTGCTGGTACTGCAGGCCCTGGCGATGCGGCAGGGGCGCACGGTCACCCGCAGCGCGCTGGAGGCCGCGGTGTACGGGTTCGACGATGAGATCCAGTCCAATGCGCTCGACGCGCATATCTCCAAGCTGCGCAAGGCGCTGCAGCAGGCCGGTGCTGGCGTGGAGATCCATGTGATCCGGGGTGTCGGTTACCTGCTGGCGGAGGCCTGAGGTGGCCCGTCCGATCCGTTCAATCACCCTGGGCCTGGCCTGGCGCCTGTTCCTGGCGCAGGCCTTCACCGTGCTGTTCGCGGTGGTCGCCCTGATCCTGACCTGGGGCGACAAGGACTCCTGGGGCATGGACATGTTCATTGCCGAGGCGGTGGCCAAGGCGGTGCACAGCGAAGGCGGCCGCCTGGTGCTGGACCAGGCGCGCTGGGACGCGCTCGATACCGACGCCGGTGGCAATCTCTGGTTCGCTGCGGTCGACGACAAGGGCGTCTGGCTTGAGCGCGGCACCATCCCGGCGGTCCACGCGCCGCTGCTTGCGCGGCTGCCGACCGTGGGTGCCAGCGAGCTCGGGTCGCTGGTGCCGCCCTATCTGGACGTGGCGCGGGTGATGATCCGCAACGAGGATGGGCGCCGCATCACCGTGATGGTGGGAGGCGCACCCAAGGGCGGGCTGCTGGACGGCGCACTGATGGTGCTGCGGCTGATCGGCCTGTGGTTCTTCCTGCCGTTGATCGTGGTCACCCTGCTGGTGATGCCGACCGTGATCCACCGTGCGATGCGCGGCGTGCGCCGTTCCGCGCAGCAGGCCAAGGAGCTGGACATCGGCCAGCCGGGTGCCCGGCTGGACGCGCGCCTGGTGTCGACGGAAGTGGCGCCGCTGGTGGAAGCATTCAACGACGCCATCGACAAGGTGCAGCAGGGCTATGCCGCGCGCGACAAGTTCCTCGCCGACGCGGCGCACGAACTGCGCGTGCCGATCGCCGTGGTGCAGGCGCGCCTGTCGCAGCTGCCGCAGGGTGAGTTGAAGTCACAGCTGCTGACCGACGTGGCACGGCTGGGCAATGTTGCCGAGCACCTGCTCGACCTGCAGCGCCTGGACCGCAACGTGGGCGCATTGCAGCGGCTGGACCTGGCCCAGCTGGTGCGTGAGGCCGCGGCGGACCTGGCGCCGCTGGTGGTGGGTGCCGGCTATGGATTCGAAGTCGACGCGCCGGAGGCACCGGTGTGGATCCATGGCGACAGCCTGGCGCTGGGGCGGGTGATCGCCAACCTGGTGCACAACGCAATCGTGCATGGTGGTGGCCGTGGCACCATCTGCGTGCGGTTGGACACGCGCGGCGTGCTGGAAGTCAGCGACCAGGGCGCGGGCATTCCAGTAGGCGATCGCGAGGCGATCTTCGAGCCGTTCCATCGCCTGCGCGCGGCGGGCAGCGGCAGTGGCCTGGGCCTGCACCTGGTCAAGGAAATCGTGCAGCACCACGGTGGCTCGGTCAGCGTCGGCGAGGCGCCGGGGGGCGGTGCGAGTTTCCGGGTCAATTTCCATCGCGGAAGCGTTCGGCGCTGATGCGACTGCGGGGCAAGTCCCGATAGGCAGCCTGCTGCCGATGGCGGCACGCTGGCGTCATGGCCGCCGAGCGTTTCCCGTCTCCCTTGCTGGGCAGTGGCTGTGCTGCCGCGCTGACACTGGGGGCGTTGGCCTGCGTGCAGCTGCCGCAGCTGCCGCCGCTGTGGGTCTGCACGGTGATGGTCGTGCTTGGCATGGCGGGGTGGGGCCTGCGCTGGCGCGGGCGCCTGCCGGCGGTCGTGCTGTTCGGTGCCGGCTGGGCAGCGCTGCACGGGCACTGGGCATTGCAGGACCAGCTGCCACCGGGCCAGCCGGCTCGGGACGTGGTGGTCAGTGGCCGGGTCATCGATCTGCCGGATCATGTCGACACGCGCACCCGCTTCCTGCTGCAGGTCAGTGAGAGCAGCGAACTGCCATCGCTGCGCGGCAAGCGCCTGCAGGTCACCTGGAACGACGGCTGGCAGGGCAGGTCCAGCGCCGCTGCCGAGGTACGGCGCAGGCAGGTCCTGGCCGGTGCGCAGTGGCGGTTGGCGCTGCGTGTGCGGGCCCCTCGCTCTCGGATCAATCCCGGGGGTTTTGACAGCGAGCGCCATGCGCTGCTGCGTGGCGTGGCTGGCACTGGAACGGTGAGGGCGCCGGCCAGTGCCCACGCGCTGCAGTCTGCGCGCGGCCTGCCGGCATGGCGTGAGCGCACCAGCGCCGCCATCGCCCTGCAGGTGGCCCATCCCGCCGCGCGCTTCGTGCAGGCGCTCGCCCTGGGCGATACGCGCGGCCTGTCCGACACCGATTGGGATCAGTTGCGGGCGCTGGGGCTGACCCACCTGATCGCCATTTCCGGGTTCCATGTCGGGGTGGTGGCGGGGCTGGGGGCGTTGCTGTGCCGAGGGCTGTGGTGGCTGTGCCCCCTGCTGGCCCGGCATTGGCCGCGTCCACAGGCGGCGGCCTGCGCCGCGGCGCTGTCCGCGGCGGGCTATGCAGTGCTGGCCGGCGGTGAATTGCCGACCGTGCGCACGGCGCTGATGATCGGGCTGGTGGCCCTGGCGCGTAGCGGGCGGCGCCCGCTCGGTCTCGTGCAGGGACTCGCGCTGGCGGCGCTGGCGCTGCTGCTGCCGGCGCCCCTGTCGGTGCTGTCAGCGGGCTTCTGGCTCAGCTTCGGCGGCGTGCTGTGGCTGGCGTGGTGCCTGCCACAGGGACGTCCGCGCGGGATGGCCGCCAACCTGCGCGGGTTTCTGGCCGCGCAGGGCGTGGCCAGCGTCGGCCTGTTGCCGTTGGGCATCGCCCTGTTCGGTGGCACCGCCTGGCTGGGGCCGCTGGTGAACCTGCCGGTCATTCCCTGGTGGACCTTGCTGGTGGTGCCGCTGTCGCTGCTGGGTACCGCCCTGCAGGTGCTGCATGACGGGGCCGGGCGCTGGGCCTGGCGTGCGGCGGCGTGGCTGTTCGAGGTCAGCTGGCAGGCCCTGCAGCCTCTCTCGGCGCATCCGCAGGCGATGTGGTGGTTGGCCGAGGCACCGGCCTGGGCAGTGCCGGCGGCGCTGCTGGGGGTGTTCTGGTGGCTGCTGCCACGGGGTGCCGGCGGCGGGCTGGCTGGCCTGCTGTTGTGCCTGCCGCTGTTGTGGCCGTTGCGCGAGCGGCCGGCCGAGGGAGAGCTTGAGCTGCTGCTGCACGATGTCGGCCAGGGCACGGCGGTGTTGCTGCGCACCGCGCGGCATGCACTCTGGTATGACGTCGGGCCGCCGAGCGGCAGCGAAGGGAGCGAGCGGACTCTGGTTCCGGCACTGCGGGCACTCGGCCAGGCGCCGCCTGACCGCGTACTGCTCAGCCACGATGACCTGGATCACGCGGGCAACCTGCCGGGTCTGCGGCTACAGCTGCCGGCACTGCCACTGCTGGCGCCGCCGGGCAGCTCGATCACCGGAGCGGGGCGTTGCCAGCGGGGCCTGAGCTGGCGCTGGGACGGGGTCGATTTCCAGGTGCTGCACCCGGATCCCGGCAGCCGGCGGGCCGAAAACGAGGACAGCTGCGTGCTGCGCGTGGCCAGCGCCCATGGCGTGGTCCTGTTGCCCGGCGACATCGGCCGTCCGGCCGAACAGGCGCTGTTGCGGGCGTCTCCGGCGGCGCTGAAGGCCGACGTGGTGCTGGTGCCGCACCATGGCAGCGGGGGCAGTTCCAGTGCCCCGTGGGTGGCCGCGGTGGCACCACGGTTGGCGCTGGTCTCGGCCGGGCACCAGAACCGCTTCGGCCACCCGCGTCGAGACGTGGTCCGGCGCTGGCAGGCGCAGGGCGCCGAGGTGGTGTCCACCGCGGAGTCCGGGGCGATCCGCGTATGGCTTGGCGCACAAGGGCTGCAGCTGCGTGAACAGCGCATCCATGCATCCCGGTGGTGGGATGCCGCTGGGCGGGCGCGGTCGGCTGCTATCCTATCGTCGATCGAACAAGCGGCCGTTGGGCCGGAGGGTTGAAACGTGTGGGAACTGGTCAAGGCCGGTGGCTGGCCGATGGTGCCGCTGCTGCTGTTGGGCGTACTGGCTTTGGCGATCATCCTGGAGCGTTTCTGGTCCCTGCGGCGAACGGAAGTGCTGCCGCCCGGGCTTGGCCAGGAAGTGCGCAACTGGGCCGCACGCGGCAAGCTCGACCCGGCGCACCTGCAGACCCTGCGCGCCAACTCGCCGCTGGGCGCGCTGCTGGCCGCTGCGCTGGAAGCCCGCAACCGCCCGCGCGACCAGATCCGTGAGCGGATCGAGGACACCGGGCGCCACCTGGTGCACCGCATGGAGCGCTTCCTCAACGCGCTGGGCACCATCGCCTCGGCCGGCCCGCTGCTGGGCCTGCTGGGCACCGTGATCGGCATGATCCAGATGTTCCTGGGCATCCTCGACCATGGCGTGGGCGATGTGAACCAGCTGGCCGGCGGCATCGGCAAGGCGCTGGTGTGCACGGCCACCGGCATGATCGTGGCCATCCCGGCGCTGATGTTCCATCGCTATTTCAAGGGCCGGATCCACGGCTATGTGGTGGAAATGGAACAGGAAGCCAGTGCCCTGCTGGACACGCTCGACGGTCGCCCCGGGGTGATGAACCCGGCCGCGCCGGCGCGACCGGCCCACGCTGCCACGGCGAAGGCCTGATCGATGCGTATCGGCAATGACCGATCCCAGGATGAGCCGCATATCGATCTGGTCCCGCTGATCGACGTCATCCTGGTGCTGATCATCTTCTTCGTGGTCACCACCACCTTCGATGCGCGCTCGACGCTGCAGGTGCAGCTGCCGACCGCCAGCCAGCAGCCCAGCAACGAGCCGCCGCGCTCGCTCAGCGTGCTGATCAACGCCGAAGGCCGCTATTTCATCAATGACCAGGAAGTGCTGCGCAGCGATGTCGAGTCGGTCAAGCAGACCATCGCATCGGTCGCCGGCAGCGACCGCAGCCAGCCGGTGCTGCTGCGCGCCGACGCACGCACCCCCTACCAGGCCGTGGTGACTGCGCAGGACGCGCTCGGTCAGCTCGGTTTCCGTCGTATCGCCATTGCAACTGCGCCAGAGGTGCGTCCATGAGTTCCCATCACGCGCCGGTGTGGCCGATCTACAAACGACTGCTGGGCTACACCCGCACCTACTGGGTGTTCATGGTGGGCGCGGTCATCGCCATGGTGGTCGAAGCCCTGGCCGGCTATCACTTCACCAAGCTGATGGAGCCGCTGGTCAACGAGGGTTTCGTCGATCCGCAGCCGCGCGCGGCCGTGGTGCTGCCGCTGACCATCCTCGGCCTGTTCCTGATGCGCAGCCTGGCCACCTGGGTCAGCGACTACACGCTGGCCAAGACCGGCCGCAGCGTGGTCCGCGACCTGCGTGAGCAGGTGCTGCAGAAGTACCTGCACCTGCCGTCGTCGCACTTCGACACCGAAGCGACGCCGGTGATGGTCAGCCGCCTCAACTTCGATACCGAACAGGTCACCCAGGCCAGCGCCGACGCGCTGAAGACCGTGGTGGCCGACACCCTCACCATCATCGCGATGCTGGCGGTGATGCTGCAGATGAGCGTCAAGGTAACCCTGGCGATGCTGCTGGTGGTGCCGCTGATCGGTGGCATCGTGTCCTACGTGGGCAAGCGCTACCGTCGCATCAGCCGCGGCATCCAGGACGGCATGGGCACGATGGCACAGACTGCCGAGCAGTCGCTGGCCGCGCAGCAGGAAGTGAAGGTGCACGGCACCCAGCAGCATGAGATCTCGCGTTACTCGCGCCTGGCCAACCGCATGCTGGCGCTGAACATGAAGGTCGAGGTCACCCGCGCCGCCGCGTCCAGCGTGGTGCAGTTCCTGGCCGCACTGGCGCTGGCGGTGATCGTCTGGGTGTCGACCCGCGAAGCCCTGGCCGGCCGCCTCAATGCCGGCCAGTTCATGGGCCTGATGACCTCGATGATGGCCATCATTCCCTCGCTGCGCCGACTGACCAGCGTACAGACCTCGATTTCGCGCGGCGTCTCCGCCGCCGAGCGCCTGTTCGGCATCCTCGACATGCCGGTGGAGCGCGACGACGGCCAGCACCGCGTGCAGCGCGTACGGGGCGAACTGGCGTTCGACCACGTCATGCTGCGCTACCGCGAAGACAGTGGCATCGCCCTGGACGACATCAGTTTCGTCGCCAAGCCGGGCACGGTGACGGCCATTGTCGGCCGTTCCGGCAGTGGCAAGACCAGCCTGATCCGGCTGGTTCCGCGCTTCTACGAGCCCACTGGCGGCGTCATCACCCTCGATGGCGTGGCCCTGGATGACTATCCACTGGCCGACCTGCGCCGGCAGGTGGCGATCGTCGGGCAGAAGGTGATGCTGTTCGATGACACCATCGCCGCCAACATTGCCTATGGCATGGAGGCGACCGATGAGCAGATCCGTGCGGCGGCCGAAGCAGCCAATGCCTGGGAGTTCATCGCACGCATGCCGCAGCAGCTGCAGACCCCGGTCGGCGAGAACGGCGCGCTGCTGTCCGGTGGCCAGCGCCAGCGCCTGGCGATTGCCCGCGCGATCCTGCGCGACGCCCCGATCCTGATCCTCGACGAAGCCACTGCGGCACTGGACAACGAGTCCGAGCGCCTGGTGCAGGATGCGCTGCAGCGCCTGATGCCGGAGCGCACCACGCTGGTCATCGCGCACCGCCTGTCGACCATCGAGCATGCCGACCAGGTGCTGGTGATGGACCATGGCCGCATCGTCGAGCGTGGCACCCACAAGGAGCTGCTCGAACTGGGCGGCCTGTACCAGCACCTGCACAGCATGCAGTTCCGCGAAAGGCAGGACTGATGGCCGGCAAGGGCACCCAGACCCCGCCGTACTGGTATGACGGCACCCCGGTTCCGTGGGCCATGCGCCTGCTGGCGCCCCTGTACGCGGGTGTCACCGCGCTGCGGCGGCGCGCCTATCGGCGTGGCTGGCGCAAGCGTCACGCGCTGCCGGTGCCGGTCATCGTGGTCGGCAACATCACCGCCGGCGGTACCGGCAAGACGCCGCTGACCATTGCCCTGGTCGAACGCCTGCGCGCGGCCGGCTGGAAGCCCGGTGTGGCCAGCCGCGGCTACGGTCGCGAAGACGCCGACAAACCGCTGTGGGTGCAGGCCGATACGCCGACCGCCAAGGGCGGTGACGAGCCGGTGCTGATCGCCTGGAAGACCGGCGTGCCGGTGCGCGTGGACCGTGATCGGGTTGCGGCCGGCAAGGCGCTGGTCGAGGCCGGCTGCGATGTGATCGTCTGCGACGACGGCCTGCAGCACTATCGCCTGGCGCGCGACATCGAGATCGAAGTGGTCGATGCGCAGCGTCGCTACGGCAATGGCCGGATGATTCCGGCCGGGCCGCTGCGCGAGCCGGTCAGCCGCGCCAGCGAGTGCGATTTCCGCGTGGTCAACCTCGGCCAGGCCGATGAGGAGACGGCGGCACAGGCCTGTGGCTTCGGCCAGTGGCCGATGGCGCTGCACATCGACAGTGCGCAGCCACTGGCCGGTGGCCGCGCGCGCCCGCTGGCATATTTCAAGGGCCAACGCGTGCATGCGGTGGCCGGTATCGCGCATCCGCAACGCTTCTTCGACATGCTGCGCGCGCGCGGGATCGGCGTGGTGCCGCATGCGTTCGCCGACCACCAGGCCTACCAGCCGCAGGACCTGTCCTTCGGCAGCCAGCTGCCGGTCCTGATGACCGAGAAGGACGCGGTGAAATGCCGTGCGTTCGGCAACGACTGGCACTACGCGGTTCCGCTGCGCGCCGAGTTGCCCGCCGCGTTCTGGGTGGCGCTGACCGATCGCCTGGACAAGCTGCGACCGAACTGAGCGGCGCGGTGGCGCTTGCATTCACGCGCCGCTGGCCGCATTCCCGTTGTAACGAGCCTGCCGAGTATCGCCCACATGACCGAATTCGTCGTCGCCATCCCGGCCCGCTATGCTGCCTCGCGGCTGCCCGGCAAGCCGTTGCGCCTGCTGGGCGGTGAGCCGCTGGTGCTGCATGTGGCGCGCCGCGCGCTGCAGGCTGGCGCCCGCGAGGTCTGGGTGGCGACCGACGACCCGCGCATCGCCGATGCGCTGTCCGGGCTGGCCGAAGTGAAGGTGGCGATGACCGCGGCCACGCACGCTTCCGGCACCGATCGGCTGGCCGAGTGCGCGCGCATCGCCGGCTGGGCCGGTGACACGGTGGTGGTCAACCTGCAGGGCGACGAACCGTTCGCACCGGCGGCCGGCATCCGCGCGGTGGCCGATGCGCTGGTCGCCGGCAATGCGCCGATGTCGACTCTCGCCACGACCGTCGAGGACGCGCACACCCTGTTCGACCCGAACGTGGTGAAGCTGGTACGCAACGTGCGCAACGAGGCGATGTACTTCAGCCGTGCACCGATCGCCTGGCACCGTGATGGTTTCGCGCGCAGCCGCGACACGCTGCCGGAAGGCCATGCCTGGCTGCGCCACATCGGCATCTACGGTTACCGTGCCGGTTTCCTGCAGCAGTTTGCGGCGATGCCGCCGGGCCAGCTGGAGCAGGTCGAATCGCTGGAGCAGCTGCGCGTGCTTGAAGCGGGCTACCCGATCAGCGTGGCGATCTCGCCCGAGCCGTTCCCGCCGGGCATCGACACGCCCGAGGACCTGGAACGGGCCGAGGCGTTGCTGCGGGCGACGACCGCGCGATGAGGCTGCTGCTCGTCTGCCTGGGCAACATCTGCCGTTCGCCGATGGCCGAAGGGGCGCTGCGCGCACGCCTGGACGCCTCGCCGCTGGCCGGGCGGGTGCAGGTCGATTCGGCTGGCACCGGCGACTGGCACGTGGGCCAGCCGCCGGACCGCCGCGCGATCGCCTGCGCGGCCGGGCACGGCGTGGACATCGGCGGCCTGCGCGCACGCCAGCTACAGGCCGTGGATTTCGACCGTTTCGACTGGGTCCTGTGTGCCGACGAGGCCAACCTGCGTGATGCCGGGCGCCTGGCCTCGGCGGCCCAGCGTGAACGGCTGGCGTTGTACCTGCCCTGGTCCGGCGGGCAGGGGCGGGCAGCGATCCCCGATCCCTATACCGGCGGCAGCGATCATTTCGAACAGGTCTGGTCGCTGGTCGACGATGCTGCAAAACGTGCAGTGGCACGACTGTTGCATGACGCCGACTCCGGCATAATCGGGTCATGAACGTCCAGCCCGTCCCGGACCTGCCCGAGTTCGCCACCTGGCTCAATGCCACCCCCTGCACCCTGACCGAACTGCGCGGTCGGCCGGTCGCGCTGTTGTTCGTCAACGCGGCCTCGGCCTGGAGTGCGCAACGCCTGGCCGAGTTCGGCCAATGGTTGTCGCGCCACCCCGGCAAGCTGCAGCCGCTGGTGCTGCAGGTGCCGCGCTTCGACTTCGAGCGCGACGCCAGTGCCGCACTGAAGCTGCTGCGCCGCCAGGGCCTGGCCATGCCGGTGCTGCTCGATGCGGACTGGGATGGCTGGCGCCGCTTCGGCGTGACCGCCTGGCCGACCATGGTGCTGCTGGATGCGCAGGGTCGCGAACAGCAACGGCTGGTCGGGCAGGGCGCACCCGGTGAACTCGAACGCGCCTTGAACGCGCTGTGCCAGGGCGCTCCCTCGGCGCCGCCGCGTGGCGGCAGCGAACTGCACCCGGAACCGCGCCAGGCCCTGCGTTTTCCGCTGGGGCTGGCAGTCAGCACCGAGCGTCTGTACATCGCCGACAGCGGCCATCACCGCATTCTCGAATGCAGCCACGGCGGCCGCATCCTGCGCCAGTTCGGCCTCGGCACCGCCGATTTCATGGACGGCAACCTGGCCGAAGCGGCCTTCCACCGCCCGCAGGCGCTGGTGCTGGAGCGCGATTCGCTGTACGTGGCCGATACCGGCAACCATGCCGTGCGCCGCATCAACCTGCTGACCGGCATCATCGACACGCTGTGTGGCAACGGGCGTCCCGGCGCGCCGGTGGAAGGCCCGGTGGCGCAGGCGCGGCAGGTCTCGCTGGACCATCCGGTCGGCCTGGCCATCGCCGACAACCAGCTGCACATTGCGATGGCTGGCGACAACCGCATCTGGAGCTACCACCTCGGCCAGCGCAGCCTGCAGTGGCGCGCCGGCAGCGGCGCCATCGACGAGCGCGACGGCAGCGGCCATCTGGCGGCCTTCGCCCAGCCGACCGCGCTGGCCGTGGTGCAGCAGGTGCTGTACGTCGCCGATGCGCTGGGATCCTCTATCCGTGCGCTGCAACTGCGCGGCGATCTGGTGCAGACCCTGGTCGGGCAGGGGCCTTGGCGCTTCGGCAGTGAAGACGGCCCGCGCGCGCAGGCCAGCCTGCAGTTCCCGCAGGCCATTGCGCTGAGCCCGGAGGCGCCGCTGCTGTGGATTGCCGATAGCGGCAATGGACGCCTGCGCACGCTGCGCCTGGGCGGCGGTGAGTTGACCACCCAGCCGCTGCCGCGTCGCCTGCATGGCCCGGCCGGGCTGGCGGTGGGCGCCGGGGCGGTGTGGATCGCAGAGACCGACGCCCACGCAGTGCTGCGATTCGACCCCGACAGCGGCGTGCTCAGCGAAGTCCCGATCAGCGAATGACCGACGTTCCCGCCCCGGCCTTCGACGGCAAGGCCTTCGCGTCCCAGCTCAGCACTGCACCCGGCGTGTACCGCATGTACGCCGCCGACGACACGCTGCTGTACGTGGGCAAGGCGCGCGCGCTGCGCAACCGTGTCGGCAGCTATTTCAACGGCAGCCCGAAGAATGCGCGGATCATGTCGATGATCTCGCAGATCACGCGCATGGACGTGACCGTGACGCGCTCGGAAGCCGAGGCGCTGCTGCTGGAAAACCAGCTGATCAAATCGCTGTCGCCGCGCTACAACGTCTCCCTGCGCGACGACAAGACCTATCCGCATGTGCTGCTGACCCGTGAGGACTGGCCCCGCATCGCGCTGCATCGCGGCCCGCGTGCCATTCCGGGCCGCTATTTCGGTCCGTACCCGGGCGTCACTGCGGTGCGCGAAACGCTGAACCTGATGCACAAGCTGTTCAAGCTGCGCAGCTGCGAGGACAGCGTGTTCCGCAACCGTTCGCGGCCGTGCCTGCAGTACCAGATCGGGCGCTGCAGCGCGCCGTGCGTGGAGCTGGTGCCGGCAGCGGAGTACGCCGAGTCGGTGCGCCGCGCCGCCCTGTTCCTTGAAGGCAAGAGCGACGAGCTCACCCGCGAGCTGGGCGAGCAGATGCAGGCCGCCAGCGAGGCGCTGGAGTTCGAGCAGGCCGCGCGCCTGCGCGATCTGATTTCCTCGCTGCGCAGCATGCAGACCCGGCAGTACGTGGACGGTCGCGCCGCGGACCTGGACGTGCTGGCGGTGGCCATGCAGGGGTCGCAGGCCTGCGTGCTGCTGCTGGCGTTCCGCGATGGCCGCAACCTCGGTACCCGCCCGTTCTTCCCCCGCACCAATGGTGAGGAGAGCCCGGAAGAAGTGCTGGCCGCGTTCGTTTCGCAGTACTACATCGAGTTCGAGCCGCCGCGCGAGATCCTGCTGGACCGCGAAATTCCCGACGCCGACCTGCTGGTCGCCGCGCTCTCGGCCTCGGCCGAGCGCAAGGTGCAGCTGAGGTGGAACGTGCGCGGCGAGCGCGCCGGCTATGTGGAGCTGGCCAGCCGTAATGCGCAGCTGACCCTGGCCACCGAGCTCAACAGCCGCAACGCACAGCACGCACGCAGTGATGCACTGCGCGAGATGCTCGGCCTGGCCGAGCCGGTGAAGCGGGTCGAGTGCTTCGATATCAGCCACACGCTGGGCGAGGCCACCGTGGCCTCGTGCGTGGTGTTCGACGCGGCCGGTCCGGTGCGCGCGCAGTACCGCCGTTTCAACATCAGCGGCATCGAGCCGGGCGACGACTATGCGGCCATGCGCCAGGCCATCGATCGCCGTTTCCGCCGCGCCGTGGAGGAGCAGGGCGTGCTGCCGGACGTCCTGCTGATCGACGGTGGCGCCGGCCAGCTGGCGCAGGCCGAGGCCGCACTGGCCGACCTGGGCGTGGAAGGGGTGCTGCTGGTGGGCGTGGCCAAGGGCGTGGAGCGCCGCGCAGGCCATGAAGCGCTGGTGATGCCCGATGGACGCGAGCTGCGCCCGGGCGCGGCCAACCCGGCGCTGCAGTTCATCCAGCAGGTTCGCGATGAAGCCCACCGCTTCGCCATCACCGGTCATCGCGGCCGCCGCCAGAAGGCGCGGATGACCAGCAAGCTGGAGGATATCCCCGGCATCGGGCCGCGCCGCCGGGCCAGCCTGCTCAAGCATTTCGGTGGCCTGGTGGGCCTGAAAGCGGCCGGCGAAGCCGAAATCGCCAAGGTGGAAGGCATCAATGACGCCCTCGCGGCACGCATCTACGCTAACCTGCACGGGTTGGCCACGCCCGATGCGGCCGAGTAGAGAGAGAAGCACGCAAGCATGAAGTTGACCCTGCCCACCTGGCTGACGTTGTTGCGGATCGTGATGATCCCGGTGCTGGTGCTGGTGTTCTACCTGCCCTATACCTGGACCAACTTCGCTTCGGCGGCGATCTTCGGCCTGGCCGCGATCACCGACTGGCTCGACGGCTGGATCGCACGCCGTTACCAGCTGGAGTCGGCCTTCGGCGCCTTCCTCGACCCGGTCGCGGACAAGCTGATGGTGGCAGTGGCGCTGTTCCTGATCGTGCAGGGCCACCCGACGCCGTGGATGGCGTTCTGGGCGGCGGTGATCGTCGGCCGCGAGATCGCGGTGTCGGCGCTGCGCGAATGGATGGCCGAGCTGGGCCAGCGCGCCAAGGTGCGCGTGGCGATGATCGGCAAGATCAAGACCACCGCGCAGATGGTCGCGCTGCTGTGCCTGCTGTACTCGGTGGCGCCGAACGTGCCGGTGCAGGACATCTGGATGGGCTGGCCGGTGTTCCACATCGGCGACTGGACCCTGGCCATCGCCGCGGTGCTGACGCTGTGGTCGGGCCTGCAGTACCTGCACGCCGCCTGGCCGAGCCTGCGCGAAGATGAGCGTGCCGCGCGCGAGCGCTCGCGGCAGAAGAAGCTGGGCAACTGAGCCTGGGGTCGGATCCCTTTCCGCAGGAAAGGGCTCTGACCCCACGGTTGCTGCCATCCACGCATGGCGTGGATCCACTGGAAATGCCGCATCCACGAAGGATGCGGATCCATCGGTGTGCGGGGATGCTGTAGTAGCAACTGTCTTGTCAGGGGCAGCCGAGGGCCACCTCGGCGTCCCGCTTACGGGCGTTGAGGATCACCAGCATTTTGCGCATGACCGCCACGAGCGCCACCTTGCTCGCTTTGCCCTTGGCCTTCAGGCCAGCGTAAA